>DASXNS010000122.1:0-6278 GCA_036494865.1 Chthoniobacterales bacterium
GCGTTGTAGCCAGCGATAACACCATTTGCATCGAAGGCGTCGGCGAAGAGCCAGGATTAAAGTCCGTGGCCAGCACGACCGCCAGTCCGGCTTCGATCATTTCCCGCGCGCGCGGATAACGGGTCTTGCCTAACGAGTAGACGGAGCCGGGCAGCAGCACCGGTTGAACGCCCGCCTCGCTGAGCGCGGCGATTTCCGCGGCATTGGCTTGCTCGAGATGATCAGCCGTCGCCGCGCGCAGTCGCGCCGCCAGGAACGCTCCACCCGAGTTCGTTAGCTGATCGACATGCATCCGGAGACGCAGACCGTGCTCCTGAGCCACCCGCAGAATTTTCTCCGAATCGGCCAGGTCGAAGTAACCGCGCTCGCAGAAGATGTCGCAGCTTTCGGCTAATTCCTCCTCGGCCACGAGCGGCAACATCTTGTGAATGACGACTGCCACATATTGTTCGGGCGCGCTTCGAAATTCTTCTGGAATGGCATGGGCGCCGAGAAACGTCGGCACAAATTCGACCGCAGATTCTTTGTTGAGTCGGCGAATGACGCGCAGAATCTTCATCTCCTCATCGACCGAAAGTCCGTAGCCCGACTTGGCTTCCACCGTCGTCGTGCCGCAACGCAAAAACCACTCCGCGTGCTTCTTCGCCGCCGCGAGCAATTCGTCCTCCGTTGCCGCCCGTGTCTTGCGCACCGTAGAATGAATCCCGCCTCCCTCTGCCGCGATTTCCTCGTAGGTTGCACCACTCGCTCGCAGTTCGAATTCATCCGCCCGATTTCCGGCAAAAACAGGATGTGCATGCGCGTCCACGAATCCAGGCAGGACAACGCGCCCGCCGGCATCAACGATTTCCGTGTCGTTAGGCGCCTCCCTTTCGATTTCTTCCGACGTTCCAACTGCCGCGATCAATCCATCGCGCACCAACAATCCGCCGTTTCGAATAATCGAAAGATGACCAAGCGCCGGGCCGATGCGCGGCCGGCGCGGCCCGGCGAGCGTGACCAGTTGCGAAGCGTGGAGAAGAGCGAGCGTTTTCAAATTTCCCGCACGCTTGAGGCGTCCGGAAGAAACACGTTATTGGATCGGCAAAAAATCGACAACGCGAAACGGGCCGCAATAACACTCGCTCGTTGCCAAATCGAGCTTTCCCCTAACCCATCTTGCTCTCAACCGTAGCCTTGGCTTCTTTAAAAGCCGCTTCAGATTCTGCGCTGATTTTCTGAACTTTTTCGCGCAGAGTTGATTTCCACGTTTCGTCTTTTAGGCCGGCCAGGTTAATTCGCACGTTTAACGCGGCGCCATCGATGCAAGCACGCAACGCCAGAAGGCCGACGCCAACGTCGGAAATCGAAGCGGGATTACCCTTCTCAGCCATTTCAACGAGAAGCTGGTAGGACTTGAATGCGGTCTCCATTACTCGCAGAGGAATCTCCGCCGCATATTTGTTGGCCGTTTGGATTGCGGCGGAGCGGGCGTTTTTTTCTTCCGCTGACTCCTTGGGCAAACTGAATGCTTCCATCACCTTGTTGAATGCCGCGGTGTCTTCATCGACCAGAAAAAGCATTTCATCTTTCAGTTGCTGTGCCTTGACGGCCCAATCGCTGAAATACTGAATCTTGTCATCCCACCCGCGTTTTCCGGCGGAAAGATTCGCAACCATTCCGCCTAACGAAACACCGAGCGCGCCCATCAATGCGGCCGCCGAGCCGCCGCCGGGCGCGGGAGAATCACTCAGGGTCTCATTGCAAAACTGGCGCAGGTCCATCTTCACCAGCGATTTTTTTGCGGCGTCGGATTCCATTTTGAGTTCGATGATCTTCTCGTTCGGATCGAAAGGTTTCAACTCATTCAATCCCATCGAGCGGACGGCGATATCAATGAGCTCTTCTTCCGCCGCGCCTTCCGACCATTTTTGTTTGCGGAGAAAATATTTGCCCGCCTCAACCAAACATTTCTTCGGAAGCATGCCCACGACTTCCGATCCAGTGACGCGCAAACCACGGTTGCTGGCGGCCTCGTTACAGGCATCGAAGGCGGCATGCAACGGCGTCTCTTCCAGGTTGGTCAGGTTCATCGAAACCTGCGCCATTCCATATTCCTCCACATACCAGCCGATCGCTTTCACGTACTTCAACATTCCGGGAACGCGGACCGGTTCGCCTTTCGCATCGAGCATCGGTTTTCCGTAGGGCGTTCCATCCTCCGTTTTGACCCGGCCATTTTCTCTCACGTCAAAAGCGACCGAAGTGGCCCGGCGCACTGATTTCGTGTTCAGATTTACGTTGTAGGCCACCAGGAATTCGCGCGCCCCGATTACCGTTGCGCCTGATTTTTCATTGAAGCTCGCAGGCCCGAAATCCGGTTTCCAGGCAGGCACTTTTATTTTTTTAAAAAAACCTTCGTATTCGCCGGCACGAATGATGGAGAGATTTGAACGGGCCGGATCGCTGGCTGCTTTTTCGTAGAGATAAACCGGAATTTTCAGCTCCTCACCGACGCGCTTTCCCAGCTCACGCGCGCAGGCGATCGCTTCTTCCCAGCTGACGTTGCTCACCGGAATGAATGGGCAAACATCCGTCGCGCCCAGGCGCGGATGTGCGCCGCTGTGTTTGCGCATGTCGATCAGCTCCGCTGCTTTTTGAATTCCGCGAAAAGCTGCTTCCACCGCAGCTTTCGGGTTTCCGGCAAACGTGACCACGGTGCGATTGGTGCTGGCGCCGGGATCGACGTTGAGAAGGGAAATTCCTTCCACCGATTCAATCGCCGCCGTGATCTGGCGAATAATGTCCAGGTCGCGGCCTTCGGAAAAATTCGGCACACATTCAATGACTGTTTGCATGGTAACTGGAGTGAGGTTCCGATGTTTTACGATGGGACGTGATTTGTTTTCGTGCGCTTGGGGATCGCGGACCGCCAGCCCGCAGTTTTAGTCGCGTGGTGTTGGTTCTATCGGAATCTTGATCTCGTGTGCTTCGGCGAAATCGATCGCGCGAGAATAGCCGGCATCGGCGTGACGCAAAACGCCCATCCCGGGATCGCACGTGAGGACGCGCTCGAGCCGCCGCTTCGCGCTCTCGCTGCCGTCCGCCACCACCACCATTCCGGCGTGTTGCGAATATCCGATTCCAACGCCGCCGCCGTTGTGAATTGAAATCCAGGATGCGCCTGCCGCCGTGTTGACGAGCGCATTGAGCAGCGCCCAATCCGCGATCGCGTCGCTCCCATCGAGCATCCCTTCCGTTTCGCGAAACGGCGAAGCGACCGAACCGGTATCGAGATGATCGCGCCCTATGACGATTGGCGCTTTGATCTCGCCGCGCTTAACAAGATCGTTCATCGCCACACCAAACTCGGCGCGTTCTCCGAAGCCAAGCCAGCAAATGCGCGCCGGCAAACCCTGGAAATGGATTCGCTCTTTCGCCAGTTTCATCCAACGAGCGAGCGTCTCGTTCTTCGGGAAAAGCTCCAGCGCGAGTCGATCGGTCCGCGCAATGTCCGCCGGATCACCACTGAGCGCGACCCAGCGAAACGGCCCTTTCCCCTCGCAGAAAAGCGGCCGGATATATTCAGGGACGAAGCCGGGAATATCGAACGCATTCTCGACGCCAGCTTTTTTCGCCTGGGTCCTAATGTTGTTTCCGTAATCGAAAGTGACCGCGCCTTTTTTCTGGAGTGCGAGCATCGCCTCCACGTGCAAGGCCATCGATCGCATAGAACGCTCGACATACTCGTCCGGTTTTCTGGCGCGCAATTCCAGCGCATCCGCCAGGGTGAGCCCATTCGGGACATAACCATTAAGGGCATCGTGCGCGCTGGTTTGATCGGTGAGAATATCGGGAACGACGCCGCGCCTCACCATTTCGGGCAAGACATCGGCACAGTTTCCAACCAGACCGACCGAAAGCGACCGCTGCTTTTTTCTCGCTTCGTCGATCAGCCCAAGCGCCTCGTCGAGCGTCCTCGCGATCTTGTCGCAATAACCACTCGTTAGGCGTTTCTCGATCCGAACCGGATCGACGTCGATTCCGAGAAGAAGCGCGCCGTTCATGGTCGCGGCCAGAGGCTGCGCTCCGCCCATTCCACCCAAACCGCCGGTAACAACAAATTTTCCTTCGAGGGTTCCGCCGAAATGTTTGCGGCCGGCTTCCGCAAAAGTTTCGAAAGTTCCCTGCACGATTCCCTGGCTGCCGATGTAAATCCAGGAGCCGGCCGTCATCTGGCCATACATCGTGAGGCCCATCCGCTCCAGGCGGTTGAATTCCGCGTAGTTCGACCAGTGGCCGACCAAATTTGAATTCGCGATCAGGACGCGCGGCGCTTCGTCTTGCGTCCGGAAAACGCCCACCGGCTTGCCGGATTGAATGAGCAGTGTCTCATCGTTTTTCAGATCGCGGAGCGATCGGACGATCGCCTCAAATGCATCCCAGCTCCGCGCCGCCCGGCCGGTGCCACCGTAAACAATCAACTGGTCCGGATTCTCCGCCACCTCCGGATCGAGGTTGTTCATTAACATCCGGAGCGCTGCTTCCTGCTGCCAACCCTGGCAGCTTATCTCGCTGCCACGCGGCGCGCGGATCACTCGACTGCGCGCGCTCACGCTTCTTCCTCCTCGTCATCAAACTGCCCGGCACGAATCGCTCCGGCGAGGCGCGCGATATCCGACGACATGGAACGGTCTTGATCGACAGCGGCGGAGATCGTGCGCACCTGTTCGTAAGCGCGCTCCACTCCCGCTCCGCTTTTCAACGGCCGCCGAAACTCGAGCGCTTCGGCTGCGGAAAGAAGTTCCATCGCGATTACGTGCTCGGCGTTTTCCACAATGGTGCGGAGCTTCAGCGCAGCGGTCATTCCCATCGAGACGTGATCTTCTTTTCCGCCGGAGGTGGGAAGATTGTCCACGCTCGCCGGATGGGCCAGGACTTTGGCTTCGTTCAACAACGAGACGGCGGCGACATGCAGAATCATGAAACCGGAATGAGTGCCCGCGTGCGGAGTGAGAAATGCGGGCAGGCCCTCGCTTGAATCGGGATTGACCAGACGATCGGTGCGCCGCTCGCTGATGCTCATCAGATCGGTCAAAGCAATCGCGGCGTAATCGAGCCCGAGGGCAAGCGGCGCGCCATGGAAATTTCCGCCGGAAAGCACGTCGCCTCTCCGCGCGAAGACGAGCGGGTTGTCGGTCGCGGAGCCGGATTCGATCTCCAGAATATTTTCGCAATGAGCGAGCGCGCCGCGCACCGCTCCGTGGACCTGCGGCATGCAGCGCAGACTGTAGGCATCCTGCACGCGGGGATCATCGGCCAGGTGCGATTGGCGGATTTCACTGCCGTGCAGGAGATCGCACAAATGTTTCGCGACCGCTTTTTGTCCCGGATGCGGACGCGCTTCATGAATCCGCGGGTCGAAAGCGGTTGGTGTTCCTTTCAACGCTTCCAAGCTCATCGCGCCGGCGATATCCGCGACCCGGGCGAGACGTTTAGCGCGCAGCAAAGCCAGGCCACCGACGGCGTGCATGGCCTGCGTTCCATTGAGAAGTGCGAGGCCCTCTTTCGCTTCCAGCACGACAGGATGCAATCCTGCTTTAGCGAGCGCATCCGAGCTTGGTCCGCGCGCGCCAGCGTAAAACGTTTCGCCTTCGCCGATCAACGTGAGTGATAGATGAGCGAGCGGCGCCAGATCTCCGCTAGCACCAACGGAACCTTTTTCCGGAATGACGGGATGGACTCCGCGATTCAACAGCTCGCAAAGTCGCTCGATGATTTCCAAACGAATTCCGCTCAAGCCAAGGGCGAGGACATTGGCGCGGAGCAAAATCATCGCGCGCACTTCCGGAATGGAGAGCGGCGCTCCGATCCCGCAGGCGTGACTGCGGACGAGATTGAGCTGGAGCTGGCGCAATTCTCCGGCGGCGATGTGGACTTCAGATAATTTTCCAAAACCGGTGCTGACTCCGTAAACCACGCCGCCACGCGCGACGATTTCTTCGATGACTTTCCGCGATTCGCGAATGCGCGCGTGAGCCGAGCGAGCGACTTCCACCTTTGCTTCGCCCCATGCGACCTCGGCGATTTGGGAAAGCGATAAAGGTTCGCCGGTGAGCTGCATCATCTGCGCATCTTATTAATAAGTTCGCGAAAGGAAAGGGCCAGAGCGCGGCGCGAACTCCTCCTGAAGGCAGCCAAAAAAAGGCCAGGCCGACATAGCGACCTGGCCTTTTGGTTAAAAGCTATCCGGAGACGGACAACTGGACGGCTATTTCGAATACCCGTGCGTCGAACTG
>DASXNS010000123.1:0-1841 GCA_036494865.1 Chthoniobacterales bacterium
GAAGAGGGCCAACTTGTTTTCGGAATCGTTCAGGGGGCGACGTTTGAAGAGCTCCGGACATCGAGCGCGCAGGCGCTGGCAGCGATGGATTTTGATGGCTACGCGATTGGTGGGGTGAGCGTGGGCGAGCCGGAGATCGAGATGATGCGCGCGGTGGAATGGAGCGAACCATTTTTGCCCGAGAACAAACCGCGCTACGCGATGGGGCTCGGAACGCCGCCGCAGCTCATCGAAATGGTCGCACGCGGGATCGATATGTTCGATTGCGTGCTGCCGACGCGCCTGGCGCGCACCGCCACTGCGTTCACTGCAGTGGGGACATTGAATTTAAGAAACGCGGAATTCACCGCGCAAACGGGGCCAGTCGAGGACGGCTGCGCCTGCGAGGCGTGCCGTGGTTATTCGCGCGCATACATCCGGCACTTGCTTAAGTCGGAAGAGATTCTCGGGCTGCGTTTGCTGAGCATCCACAATCTGCATTTCTATCTGGACCTGATGAAACGCGCGCGCGCCGCGATCGAAGACGGAAGTTTCCAGGAATTCCGGAAACGCTTCGTCAGCGGCTACCGAACGCGCGCCGAAACATTGCCGTCCTAATTTCCGGCCGCGTCGTCGCGCCTAAAACCGCTAAGTTTATTCTCGCGGGCGCTGAGCGCGATCTTGATGTCGAGATCGCGCTGGATGGCGTGGGCCCATGCCTCCGAGGACTCACTATTGTAATGAATGCCGTCGCCACCGGTCTTGCCCGCGACGTAATGGGTCACGTTCCGCGAATCGATCAGATCGAAATTTTTCCGCGTCGCGGCGCGGCGCAGGATTTGGTGGACCCGTCCTTGCACTTTTCGCAGGCGCGATGAATCCGGCGGCGCGATCCAGACGATTTTCTCGACGGTCCCGCGGCGGGCTTCTTCCACGAAACGGCTTAGGTACTGATTCATCTGTTCGTCGCTCAAATTTCGGTCCATCCAATTGGTGCCGAGCTGAACCACGAGAACCGTCGGTTTATGTTTGCGAACGAGATCCGCCAGCTTCGGTGTGCGAGTCGGCCGCGGCGCGCGGCCGTTCAGCCAATCGGTGAAGACATCGGAATCGCTCGTCCGCTGGCGATAACCGCATTTCGTGATGAAATCGGGTTCGCCCGCCAGCCAGTGTTCCGGCGACGAACCGCAAGAGGCGTACGCCGCCACGCGATGTTTCAACGCGAGATGCATCTGAATCACTTCACCGAATTTTCCGACAGAGAGCGAATCGCCGATCATCAGGATGCTGGGCGGAGGCGCGTCCGGCGCTGACGGCCTCGACGTCTTCTTAGGCTTACCCTCCGCGACGAGAATAAAACTGCCGATGCCGAGAACAAAAGCCAGCGGGAGGAGAATGGGCTGAAGTAATTTCGACCAATCTCTTTCAGCGTGCATGATCGGGATGCCTCATTTCGTCCTGAACCCGGATGTAGGGCTGGAGATTGATCAAGCCAGAATCATCCTTCGATTTCGCAGTTTTCCAAACAGTGTTTTCAAGCTCGTGCAATTGCAGACGGTAAGTGCGACCGATTCGCCACCGGCCCAGACGTTGTTCCTGGAGTTTGATGTACGCCGGATGCATCACCAGGATTTGTTTTTCTGAGTATTCTCCGGCGATAATCCGCGTCACCTCATACAAATAGCCGACTAAAAATTCCTGGTAGGGCAGGAACTCCTCCACCGGCACCGGCTGCGTTTTTGCGATGAGCTTCGCGCGCACCTGGAGTGTCTGTTCCTTCGGCTTTTCCGCCGGCGGGGTGGCCTCCGGAGCCGGAATTTGCGCGATCGCTCCTTGCGATAGCGGTGTCAACGACGCGATCG
>DASXNS010000124.1:0-6582 GCA_036494865.1 Chthoniobacterales bacterium
ATTCGCCCTTGTGCTGGCGCGCGAGATCCGCATAGCGCGAGATTTGTTGCAACATGGCATTTAGCTCGGTCGAAGTGGTGGCGACCCACTTCAAATCTTCATGATCGAGCATAAGGCGGTTTGCTTCGGGTGGGATCGCCGTTGTTCGAACAGGCCCGAAAAATAGAACCCAAAACAGCCAGAGCTGCTATCGCGAACGAGGCGAGGTTAAGCATGTGCGACTGGTGGTAAACGAGCACCCTTCATGCCTTTTACAAGGGCTGCCGTCAATCCGAATGCGCTCGCAAAGTCCTTCCCGCGAAAATTTGTGAAACTACTGGTCTGTTGGCGGCAGTAATTTGTCTGAACTAAGATCGACGGTGCCAACAAATATCAGGAACGGTTTCTACGCCGGACTCCTTCTCGCCGCAATCGCAGGAATTTTTCTGTTTAGACTTTGGCAGCCTGAGCGCCAGGTGGAACTGCACAGCGTTCATCTTCTGGCTGCCATTCAAAAACAGGACTGGCCCCGTGTTCGCGAATTTATTTCCGATGACTATCAGGATCGGTGGGGAAATGATCGCGCTTTGCTCCTCGAACGGACTCGAACGGTTTTCTTGCTTCTGCGCCACGGCCAAATCGAAGCGAGCTCAGCAAATGTGAAGGTGCAAGCTTCCGCGGGCGTCTGGCAGGCGAAGATAACGATTAAGAATGGCGAGGGTGAAATTGCGCCGGCAATCGAAGAGCGGGTGAACTCACTGCCGTCGCCTTTCAATCTGGAATGGCGGCGCCGTTCCGGCAAACCGTGGGATTGGAAACTCGTCCGCGTAGATAATCCCGCGCTCGAGATAGCGGGTTATTAGCCGAGCGGACTACTTCACTTGCCGAGCGCGTTCCGCAATTCGGTTTTCGCCGAATCCAGTTCGCGCGGCGCTGCGTGGCAAAGCAAGAGCGCGCGCAATTTTTCGCCCTGATAGTAACGCAACACAAATTTCTTTTTCGCGTATGAGCCTTTGAGATTCATCCGGGTCGGCTGGAGACTGAAGTCGCCGACGAAATCCATTTTCAGATCGAACATCTCCGTCCAAAAATAGGGCACCTGTTCGTAACGGATCCGTTTTTTCCCGGTGATGTTCGCGCCCGCGACCAAGCCTTGTTCGCGCGCATTTTCCCAGTGCGTTTGGCGGCGCATGCCGCCCATGATGCGATCGGGATAAAAAGCCAGATCGCCGATCGCATAAATGCCTTTTTCTTCCGTCTCGAGATATTCGCTCACCGGCGAGCCGTGCGGTCCGGAGAGCGGCGTGTTGCGGACCAGCTCGAGGTTCGGCTCCGCTCCGCAAGCCACCACAGCTACTCCCGCCGCGATCCGGTTGCCGCTTTTCGTTTGGATATTTCGCAACACGGTTTTGCCTTCGAACCCATTCAGACTTTCTCCTAACAGCAAAGTGATTCCGTGCTTCTCGAAATACGCTGTCAACCACGCGCCGGTTTCGGGATCCAGATAGCGGTTCAGCAAATAGGCATTGCGATGGAGCATGCTGACTTTGAATTTCAGCTGCCGCAGACTCGCTGCCGCTTCGCATGCCAGCAGCCCGCCTCCCACCACCACGATCGCTTTTTCGAGCTGCGCCATTTCCCTGAGCGCGAGCGCGTCGCGGATCGTCCGCAGGTAAATCACATTCCCCAATCCAACGCCGGCGACCGGCGGCCGGACCGGGCGGCTTCCCATCGCCAGGCAGGCCTTGTTGAATTCAATCGTCTCGCCGTTGCCGAGGACGGCTAGCCGCCGATCGATATTGATCTGCGTCACGATTGTGGCAAAGCGGGTTTCTATTTTGTGCGAGTCGTACCAGCGTGATTCGAGATGCGGCAATTTTTTTAGCGGCGGAATTTTCTCGCGCAGAAAACTCTTCGAAAGCATCCAGCGTTTGTAGGGCGAAAAAGTCTCAGCGCCGACCAGAGTCACGCTGCCGCGCTTGTCATATTTTCGCAGACTTTCGCAGACGCTCCCACCGCCAATGCCGCTTCCGATGATGAGGTAGTCGCGTTGAATCATGTGAAAGGCGGACGATAGGAAATCGCCCAGCCCGCTGGCGAGGTAAAAATTGCGCCCTCGGCTCTCAAGAAATTCTCACAAAACTGCACGACAGATGAGAACAGAAGCGATCACACCCGTTAGGTCGCCTAACAAACCCGCGGGGATAGCGTGCCGCGTTCTGGTTATGCTCACCGATCCGAAGTAAACCGCCGCGACATAAAAGGTAGTCTCGGTGCTTCCGTAAATCGTCGCAGCCATCAAGCTGACGATATTTTCCGGGCCGAGACGATGAATGATATCTGCGAGAATCGCGAGCGTTGCGCTTCCACTCAGGGGGCGCATCAGCGCGAGCGGGAGCAAATCGGGCGGAAAATGCAACGGCCGCAGGACCGGCGAAAGCACGCGACTGAGCAAGTCGATCCCGCCCGCGCCTTTAAACATACCGATCGCCACCAGCATCGCGACGAGAAACGGAATGATTTTTAGAATGACCCCGAAACCTTCCTTCGCTCCCTCTACGAATTCTTCGTAAACTCGAATTCCGCGCGTGGCCGCGTAAGCCGGAAAGAAACTGAGCAGAAACGGAATCGCGAGCAGCGAGATGGCGTTCACGCTTCGCACGAAAATGTTTTGGGTGGTCGCATTCGGGTTTGGAGCAAAATGAAACAGACTGGGAAAAACCATCCGCAGAAAGAGCGCAATGAAAAAGAGGACGAGAATAATGAGAAGCGCCGAAGTCCAAGGGCGTGGTCTTGGGATCGGGGGTGATTCTTCGGAACCTAAAATATCGTCGGTGGGTTTCCCGGCGGAGCTGGTCACTGGAAGCGATTCGCGGGGTGGCGCCGCGGGCAATCTAAAGAACGGCAGTTTCTCCATCGTCTTCGCGGCGGTGATCGCGACGGTGGCGGCGCACAGTGTGGCGAGAAGCGCCGTCCCGACGATTGCCGTCGGCTTCGTGGAACCCGCAGCGGCGAGCAGCGCGATCGCAGTTGTCGGAATCAACTGAACGGAAGCCGTGTTGATCGCGAGAAAAGTGCACATCGCGTTCGAGGCAACGCCCGGCTCTGAATTAAGCGTTTCGAGATCGCGCATCGCGCGCAAGCCCAGCGGCGTCGCGGCGTTTCCCAGCCCGAGCATGTTCGCCGCCATGTTCATCAACATCGAGCCCATCGCGGCGTGATCTGGCGGCACATCTGGGAAAAGCCGGCGCATAATCGGACGAAGAGCGCGTGCGATTCGCGGGACTAGACCGGCGCGCTCCGCCAGCCGCATCACGCCCAGCCATAAGGCCATTACGCCGATCAATCCCAGCGCGATCGTCACCGCGGTTTTCGCGCCATCGAATGCGCCCGCTGTCACTTCGTTCAACCGATCGTTCCAGCCGCCGATCGCGACTGCCAGAAGAACGAGCGCGAGCCAGATGTAATTCAGCACAATTTTTTATAGCAGTCCTCGCGTGACCGAAAAGCGATTTGAGGCATGCGTGTCGCTCTTTCCAAAACGGAACCAGATCATGTGCCGATGCTAGCGTTCCTTCAGGAGCGTTGCTGCGTGGCGGAGAGCAGACTCTGTTTGCCCCCCGAGCATCCGCGCGATTTCTTCGCGTCGTGATTTACCAGTCACTTCGTTCAAGCGCGAGTGGGTGCGGCCCTCGATTACCTCTTTTGTCACCACGAATTGTTTCGCCGCGGCCGCCGCCACTTGCGGCAGATGGGTGATGCAAAGAACCTGATGCTCGCAGCCGAGAACGCGCATTTTTTCACCGACGGCGTTCGCGATTTCGCCGCCGACGTTTGCGTCGATTTCATCGAAAACAAGCAACGGGATCGAATCTTGTGCGGCGAGAGAAGATTTGATCGCGAGCATGAGCCGCGAAATTTCGCCGCTGGAAGCGATCGTGCGCAGCGGCTTCAGCGGCTCGCCCGGATTCGGCGAGAAGAGCAACTCCACCGCGTCGAAACCGGTGGGACGCGGCTCATCGAGAGAGGTCAATTTCGCTTCGAATTCCGACTGGCGGAAACCGAGATCGCGCAGGTTTGCGCGAATATTTTCCACAAGTTTCGGCGCGGCTTTTGCGCGCATCTTATGCAATGCCTGTCCAACGCGCTGGACATCCGCGCGCGCGGATTCGATTTCCCTGGTTAGCCGCCCCAACTCCGCGTCGCGCCCTTCGATTTTGCGCAAACGCTCGGCGGCGCGTTCGCCGAAAGAAATGACTTCCGTGATCGAACCACCGTATTTCCGCTTCAAAGTTTCGAAAAGCGAAACTCGATCTTCCAAGGCAGCCAATTGCGCCGGATCAAGATCGAGCCGCTCCGCGTAGCCGCTGAGCGACCGGGCAATCTCAGACAGCTCCACCACGCTGGCCGCGTGCGCATCGGCCAGCGGTCCATTTTCCGGATCGATTTTTTCCAGCTCGCGAAGGAGCCTTTGCGTTTCGGCCAGTTGGGAAAGAACAGAATCATCCGCGTCAGAAAGTCGACGCGCGATCGAACTCGCCAGTTCGATCAGGCGTTTACTGTTGGCCGCGAGTTTGTAGCGCATCGCAATCTCTTCTTCTTCCGTTGCCGCTAAATTCGCGCTCGTGATTTCGTTGAACTGATGGCGAAGCAGATCGACCTCCTGTTCGCGCGCTGCTTCCGCCGTGCTGAGTGAGCGGTGCTCCGCCTGTAAGGCTTGGAGTTTCCGATAATGCTGCGCGAATTGCGCGAGCGTCTCCTCCGCGCGCGCGAATCCATCGAGCAACGCGAGCTGCCGTTCGGGTGAAAGAAGCGATTGATGATCGTGCGGCCCATGCAGATCGACCAGCTCGTCCCCGAGATTTTTCAGAACAGCGAGCGTCGTCGGCGAGCCGTTGATGAACTGCCGGTTCGCGCCGGCTGCGGAGAAACTGCGCTTTAGAATTAGTTCGCCGTCGCACGATTCGACTCCAGCCTCACTTAAATGCGGATTCAATTTCTCCAACTCACCTCCTTCGAAAACCGCTTCGACCGCGCACAGATCCGCGCCTGTGCGAATCAGCGATTTGTCCGTTCGTTCGCCCAGGAGCAATTGGAGCGCGCCGATGATGATCGATTTGCCGGCGCCCGTTTCGCCCGTGATCGCGGTGAAACCCGGCGTCAGTTGCCATTCGAGATCCTCAACCAGCGCGAGATTCTTGATCCGCAGCAGGGTGAGAACGGCAGGCATCGGGAAGAAGTTGAGAATTGAGAGTTATCGGTTGAGAGACGAAAGATCGCGACCGTCTAAGTTTTGGACTCTCAACTCTCAACTCTCAACCCTCAACTTACTCTCACTTTCCTGGGCACCGGCACTTCCCAAGGCGTGCCGATGATCGGTTGCGATTGCGCCGTCTGCCATTCGCCCGATCCGCGCGATCAGCGGCTGCGTTCCTCGATTTATCTCCAGACGCCGGAATGCGCCTGGGTGGTGGACACCGGGACCGATTTTAGAACGCAGGTGTTGCGCGAAAATATCCGGCGGCTGGATGCGGTCGTGATTACGCACTCACACACCGATCACATCATGGGCTTCGATGATCTGCGCCGTTTCTCGCACGATCGGGGATCGATGCCGGTTTACGCGTCGGCGGAAACGATGGACGATCTCAAACGCGTTTTCGAATTCGCTTTCAGCGGCCTGAATCCCTTTCCTGGATACTTGCAACCGGTGCCGCATGTGGTGGACGGGCCGTTTAAGCTAGGCAAAACAGTGATCACGCCGCTGCCAGTTCCGCACGGAAATACCACCGTAAACGGCTATCTATTTTCGCGGAACGGCGAAAAGCTGATCGCGTATCTGAGCGATTGCAGCGCCGTGCCGGATGAAATCGTAAACCAAATCCGCGAGGCAAAAATCCTCATCATCGATGCGCTTCGACACAAACCGCATCCGACTCATCTGAGTGTGAGTCAGGCGCTGGCGGTGGCGTCGAAAGTGCGGCCGGCGCGGACTTTCTTCACTCATATTTGTCACGAGCTGCCGCAATCGAGCGAAAACGAATTTCCGTCGAATGTTCGAATGGCCTATGACGGATTGAAGCTCGCCCTTTGATATGATTTTGCGCGCGATCGCGTTTTTCGTTCTCGTTTCCAGCGAGCTTTGCCTGGCCGACACGGCGCTCACCTCCGCCACGATCGTCGTTTACAACCGGGACGTTCCCGAATCGGTAGAGCTCGCAAAATTTTACGCGCAACAGCGCGGAATCGCGCGCGATCATCTGGTTGCGCTGAGCTGTCCAAAGGAAGAGGAAATCAGCCGGGAGGAATACGACCAGACGATTCGCGATCCGTTGCGCGGAGTTTTCACCGATCGCAATTGGTGGAAAATCGAAACGAAAGGCGAGGCTGAGCGCGTCATCGCGAACGACATTCATTTCATCGCGCTCATCAAGGGAATGCCGCTGAAGATTCATGCCATTTCCGAATACGCCGGAGATGAGCCCGGGAAAGCCCCGATCGAAAACCGCAATGAAGCGTCGCTGGATTCGGAGCTGGCCGGGTTCGCATTCCTGACTCGGAAAATTTCCGGCGCGTTGCAGAATCCCTATTTTCAAAGCTATC
>DASXNS010000125.1:0-12566 GCA_036494865.1 Chthoniobacterales bacterium
AGATGGACGAAGACGGAAACGACGCTTATCCCGCGCCGAAATCGGGCATGGCCGATCGGGGGCGGCGCGTTTATGCGGCCAACGGCTGCGTTTATTGTCACAGCCAGCAAGTTCGGGCAGATTACGCCGCGTCGGACATCGATCGAAAATGGGGTGAGCGCCGGAGCGCGCCGCGCGATTATATTTTTGAGCGGCCGGTCTTGCTGGGCAAAATGAGAATGGGTCCCGATTTGTCCAACGTCGGCAAACGCGCGCCGGTGGAAGACCAGAACGCACCGCCACCTTCATCAACCTCTCCTGCATCTGGTGGAGCTGCTGCCGGGAATGCGCCACCGGCTTCCGGGAATTCGCCATCGGCAACCGCGCCCAGTACATCAAACCCAGCGGCAAACGCAGCGACCAGCGCGGATGTTGCCGTAGGCCCAAATGGTGCGCCGCCTCCCTACACGGCAGCGTGGCATCACCTTCATCTCTACAGCCCGCGCAGTATCACCCTCGATTCCAACATGCCGGCTTATCGTTTTCTGTACGATAAACGACCGATCAGCGGCGAACGCGCGGCGGACGCGTTGAATTTGACCGGCCCCGAAGCTCCGAAGGAAGGCTGGGAAATCGTCCCGACTTACGATGCGAAATGTCTCGTCGCTTATTTGTTGTCACTCGATCAATCGCACCCGTTGAAAGAAGTGAAAGCCACCGCCGTTCCGCCATCGCCGCCGGCGCCGGGAAAGGAGGCGAAATGAACGAAGGCTCGTCTGCGCCGGAACGCCGCGTCCGGCAAGGAATGGATTACGGCGAAACCGCAGACGTCGGCCAGGTCCACGCTGCTATCCAGCGCGAGAAACGGGAGCCGCGCGTTGGTCTGGAGCCTCTCTCACTTTGGTTGATCGCGGTGTACGGGCTCGCGATTTTTTGCGGAGGCGCTTATCTCGGACGTTACTCGGGAAATTTCAGCGGCGACGGGCTCGATCCGCTGGGCGGTGCGCCGCGGCCGGCGAAATCAGGAGCGGCCGGAGCCGGCGGGGGCGCGCCCGCGGCGGAGCTTTCTCCAGCCGAGCGTGGCAAAAAGATTTTCGCGGCGAATTGCGCGACTTGCCATCAGATGAGCGGGACCGGCGTGGCGGGTCAATATCCGCCACTGGCCGGATCGGAATATGTGAACGGCGGCACGCGCCGGCTCGGGATGATCGTGCTGAAAGGTTTGCAAGGCCCGCTCACAGTGAAGGGAGCGCAGTTTGGAACCGCAGTGATGCAACCGTGGGAAAAAACGCTGACCGACGCGAAGCTCGCGGACGTGCTCACTTTCATTCGCCAAGAATGGGGAAACAAAGGAGGACCGGTCACCCCGGCGGGAATTGCGGCCTTGCGCAAGGAACTCGCCAGCCACCCAGAGTCGTTCACGGAGCCCGACCTGAAAGCCGTGCCCGAGGACGCGAATTTACCTGGCAGCGAACCGGCCGGCGCGAACCCGGGCGAGCCGCCAAACCCGCAGGGAAGTCCGGCGCCGGTCCAACCAAAAGCGTAGAATTTATCTTTCGTTAGGCGCGGTCCTTTCGGTGCGGCCTTTGCCGTCTCCTACGCCGACTCGAAGAAACTCCAACTGCTCGCAGGCCGACGCGCGTATAACGTCATAACCCCGATGATTAAGCACAAAGATCTCGACGATCCGAAAACGCGCGAGGTCATTGTGATCGGCGGCGGCATCGCCGGTTTGTCCGCGGCGATTTACCTCGGCCGCGCCCAACGCGACACGCTCGTGATCGATTCCGGCCACTCGATGGCGAAATGGGAGCCGGTGGTGGAAAATTATCTTGGCTTTCCCAACGGGGTCGGCGGCGAGGAGCTCTTAAAAAATGGACGACGCCAAGCGGAAAGGCACGAGGTCCCCTTCGCCGACGATGAGATCAAAACCATTTCCTCGCATCGCTCTGTCTTCGTCTTAAAAGGGAAAAAGAAAACTTACCGCACTAACCGGCTCCTGCTCGCGACCGGTATTTTTCATCTGCCGCCGGAGATTCCCGGCGTGAAAGAGTGCCTCGGACACAGCATGTTTTTCTGCAAGGACTGCGACGGATATCGCGTCCGCGGGAAACGGATCGCGATCATTGGCTCCAACAACGAGGCGGTCGAATACGCGCTCGCGATGCTCCATTATTCCGCTTGCGTAATCGTGGCCACGAATGGAAAAAAGCCGCGCTGGGACAAGAAGCACGCTCGCTGGCTCGCCGAGTACGAAATTCCGATCGCGCGCAAACGCATTCGCGACGTGGAGCACCGAAGACGAAAAATTCGCGCGCTCGATTTCGCGAGCGGAAGGTGCCTGAAGATCGATTATCTTTTCAGCACCCGCGGCGATATTTTTCACACGAGCCTGGCCGAAAAGTTGGGCGCGAAGCTCGACCCCGACGGCCAGATCAAGGTCGATCAATGCATGCGCACCAGTGTGCCGAGGCTTTATGCCGCCGGTTGCGTGACGCCGGCCAATTGCCAGATGATCATCGCGGCCGGCCAGGGCGCCGCCGCCGCCCAGGCAATCAACCGCGATCTTTTCGAGGAAAACCTTAAGACGCATTCGTTGCGGCGTTTCCGGGAAGTGCAGTTGGCAGATGAAAAAACAGTGCCGGAGATTTCAAAAACTCCCGGCCGCAAAAAAGAAAAATAATGGGATTCGAACAATATCACGAACCGGCGAATGAGCTTTCCGCGCAGACGCGCACGTTCGCGCGCATGATCGCCTCAGTCACGGAAGAAGCGGAAGCGATCAATTGGTACGAGCAGCGCATTTCGCTCGAAAAAGACAAGAGCGCGCGCGCGATCATGCGCAACGCGCAGAAGGAGGAATTCAAACATTTCGCGATGGATCTGGAATGGCTTTTTCGCGCCAAGCCGCAATGGCGGGAGATCGCGCAAGGCGTGCTCTTTCAACCGGGCGACATCGTCGAACACGGGGAAGAGGCCGAGGAAGAAGCGTAGCGATCCACGCCTCTGCTACAATTTCGCCGCAATGATTTTGGCGATGGCGCCGAGTCCAGCCTCATCTTCCGCGTCAAAGCGGTTCAGCTCCGGGCTATCGACGTCGAGCACGCCGATCAACTGCGCGTCGTTTCCCAACAACGGAAAAACAATTTCCGATCGGGAGGCGCTGTCGCATGCGATGTGTCCTGCGAATTCATTCACGTCCGCGACCCGCAGCGTTGTGCGGGTGGCGGCCGCGGTCCCGCAAACACCGCGGCCGAGCGCAATGCGCACACAAGCAGTGCGACCTTGGAAAGGACCGAGCACCAGCTCGCCGGCCTTCAACAAATAAAAACCGGCCCAATTCAAGCGCAGAAGGGAATTAAAAATCAGCGCCGCGCAATTCGCCATATTTGCGATCGGATCGGGTTCATCTTCAATTAACCCGCGCAACTGGCCGGCAAGCTGGCGGTAAAACTCCGGCTTGTCTGAGTGGTTGAGCTCCGGCGTTGCGAACACGCCGGGAACTTACACCGAAAAGCGCCCGCTCAATTTGCTGAGTTTACAATCTCGTCCACCACGGCCAGGAACGGATCGATGTCGAACGGCTTCGTCAAATAATTGCGCGCGCCCGCGCTCAACAACCGCTCGATCTGACTCGGCGTCGCATCAGCGCTCAGCACCACCACCGGCACCTGCGCGGTCGCCGGGTCTTTCTGCAAACGCTGCAGAACTTCCGAGCCGTGGATATCCGGAAGATTCAGGTCCAACAGAATCAGCTTCGGCCGGTGCTTTTGCGCCATCTCCACTCCGCTCTCGCCGCGGCGCGCATGGAGCAATTTCAGCGGCTGGCGGAATTCCAGGATGCGCTCGACCAAAGTGAAATTAGCGAGATCGTCTTCAATATAGAGAACATCGCACTGGCTCGGGGCCGGAGCGCTGACGCCATTGCTTTTTTGCGATCCGTTGGTTTCTCCCAACTCCAAATTGATGATTCCGAGCAGCTCGCGCGCGGCCTGCACGATTTGCTGCACGTCGGCATCCTTGGTTCCGGCGGCCGGTCGCATCGCGAGCAACTCGGAAAATCCGATGATGGCGTTGAGCGGCGTCCGCAATTTCTGGCTGAGCTCGGCGCGAAATTCACGATCCTTTGCGGCTTGCGCGGCGAGATTATCGTTCGGCGGGAGGGTTTTTGCTTCGTTCATACGATTATTAGTTAATGGGTTAATCTGGGAGTCGGCTCATCTGACCGCCCAGGCGCTGTCTTTCTGTTCAACGTCCAACCGCAGCCCGGACGGTTCTTCGAAACTGAGATTGCGCAGTTTTTGCACCATATCGATGTCGCGCCGCATTTTGTTTTTATGCGCGCAGAAGATCAGCGCCGTTTCGTCGGTGATGAGATCGGACTTGAAAGCCTCGAGAAGCGATTGATCGAAACTGTGCCAGCCCATCGTCCCGCCGGCTTCGATGATTTCCTGGAAGGTGCGGTTTTCGGTCTCGCCGTAGAGCAGCGTTTCGCGCGTGCGCAGGCTGCTGCCCATAATTTCGGTGACGAGCAATCGGCCGCCATCGATCTTATGCACCAGCCGCTGGCTCACGATGTAGCGGAGCGTATCAGCCAGGCGTTGCCGAAGCTGCGGCTCTTCTTCCTGGCTGAACATTCCGAGAATGCGATTGATCGTCTGGCCGGCGTTGATCGTGTGCATCGTCGTGAAAACGATGTGGCCGGTTTCCGACGCGGTCATCGCGATCTCCATCGTGGTGCGATCGCGAATCTCGCCTACCAAAATCACCTTCGGTGACTGCCGGAGCGCGGAACGCAAGCCGGTCGCAAAATCCGGAAAATCTTTTCCGAGCTGGCGTTGATTAAACAGCGCGCGCTTGTGCGGATGGAGAAACTCGATCGGATCTTCCAACGTTAGGATGTGAATGCTATCGCTCAGGTTTAGCTCGTTGAGCATCGCGGCCAGGGTCGTCGTCTTGCCGCTGCCGGTGGCGCCGGTTACGAAAATGATTCCGTTTTTCTCCTTGATCATTTCGCGAAAAATCGGAGGCAGGCCGATAGCTTCCAACGTCGGAATTTCCGTCTGCAATCTGCGCATCACGATCGCGTGCCGGCCATTCTGCTTGAAAATATTCGCGCGCAATCGCGCCTGGCCCGTCAACTCATAGCTGCAATCGCACGAGCCATTTTTCTGGAGATCGCTCGCTAATCGCGCATCGCCGTTGATCAGCTGCGCGACGATCTGCTCGATGTGAGTCTCATCCAGGATGCCCTCCGGGGTGTCGACCGGTAATTCTTCCAAAGTGCCGTTCTGCTCCACGATCGGCGGTTTGCCGACCGCGAAAAGCAAATCGGAAACGCCTTCGTGGCTGCTGATCATGGCTGAAATCAGCGCATCGATGATTTCTTTGTTCACGGAGCGGAGAATCCTCAGCAAAAGAACTAGCGAGAATTGTGCCTGCGGACGTCTCTCTGCATCGTAAAAAAGCCCACGCGCGCCATCCGCCGCCGCCGCGATTCCATCGGGAAGCGCGGATTCTGATCAAAATGGCGCTTTTCACTTGAAAACTTTGCCCCGATATTCAGTTTCAGATTCCGCTTATGGACGCTTCGACCTCTGGCCTCGCTCCTCACCCGCACCTTGAACACGACCCGCATCACGATGCGGGACACGATCACCACGAGCTTCCGTTCTGGCGGAAATACATCATCTCGACCGATCACAAGGTGATCGGAATCCAATACGGCATCAGTGGCCTGATTTTTCTTTTCTTCGGCTTTTCGCTCATGATGCTGATGCGCTGGCAACTGGCTTATCCCGGCCAGGCCCTGCCGGTGATCGGCAACGCGCTCGGCCATTTCTTCGGACCGGGCAGCATGCCGGATGGAAAAATGACGCCGGAGTTTTACAACTCGTTAGGCGCGATGCATGGCACGATCATGATCTTCCTCGGGATCGTCCCGATTGCGTTCGCCGCTTTCGGGAATTTTGTGGTGCCGCTCCAGATCGGTGCGCCCGACATGACTTTCCCGAAAATCAACATGGCCAGCTACCAGGCATTTTTCGTGGGCGGCGTCATCATGCTGATTAGCTTTTTCGTTCCAGGCGGCGCGGCGAAAGGCGGATGGACTTCTTACACGCCGCTCTCAGACATCGCGGACAAGGGCCCGACCTACCATCCGGTTTTTAACGGCCAGACTCTTTGGCTGATCGGTTTTATTTTCCTGATCACGTCGTCGCTGCTGGGCGCGGTCAATTTCATCGCGACCATCATTCAACTGCGCGCCAAAGGGATGACCTGGATGCGATTGCCGTTTTTCGTCTGGGCCCAATTCGTGACCGCGTTTCTTTTGCTCCTCGCGTTTCCGCCGCTCGAATCCGCGATCGTGATGCAGCTGATGGACCGCCTCGCCGGCACCAGCTTTTTCCTGCCGAGCGGGCTGGTGATCAACGGCGCGCAATTGCACAATAGCGGCGGCGGCAGTCCGCTTCTTTGGCAGCATTTGTTCTGGTTCCTCGGCCATCCGGAAGTTTATGTGTTGATTCTTCCGGGCATGGGCATCGTCGCGGAGATCATTGCGAATAACACGCGCAAGCCGCTCTGGGGTTACAAATCGCTCGTCTTCGCCGCGCTCGTTCTCGGATTTCTCTCCTTCATCGTCTGGGCGCATCATATGTGGCTGACTGGAATGGGCTCGGCCGTCAGCGCATTTTTCCAAACAACGACGCTGATCATTTCCATCCCGTCGGTCATCATCCTGAGTGCGTTTTTCATTTCGCTCTGGGGCGGCTCCATTCGCTTTAACACCCCGATGCTTTTTGCGACTGCGTTTCTGCCGATGTTCGGCATCGGCGGACTCACCGGCATTCCGCTCGCCTTCAATTCGGCCGATCTTTATCTGCACGACACCTATTACGTGATCGCGCATTTCCACTACATCGTCGCGCCCGGAACGATCTTCGCCGTCTTCGCCGGAATTTATTTTTGGTTCCCGAAAGCGACCGGCCGGGTCATGAACGAATTCTGGGGCAAGGTCCATTTCTGGCCGTCGCTCATTTGCATGAACCTGATCTTTTTGCCGATGTTCCTGCAGGGAATGCTCGGGATGCATCGGCGTTGGTACGATGGCGGACAAGGTTGGACGCTGGCCGGCGAAAAAGTGTGGGGCTTGAGTGGATTCCAATGGAACACGCCGATCTCGATCGCGGCCTGGGTGATGGGGCTGGCCCAAATTCCCTTCATCATCAATTTCTTTTGGAGCATCAAGCACGGGAAGAAAGTGAACGACAATCCGTGGGAGGCGACCACCCTCGAGTGGACCGCGCCTTCGCCGCCGCCGCATGGAAATTTCGCAACCACCCCGACGGTTTATCGTGGTCCGTACGAATACAGCCTGCCGGGGCGCGAGAATGATTTTACGATGCAAAGCGAACCGATCCGCGAGAGCGACCGGAAAGCCTACGAAGCCGCTGCCGCCGTCCATTAATCTTCGCTAATCGCGCCATGGAAATTCCTTACACAGTTACCGCCCGGCCCGACACCGGACTTTGGAACGCGAAAGTCGGCATCTGGCTTTTTCTCGCGTCGGAAGTCATGCTTTTCGGCGGGCTCTTCTCCGCTTACGTTTTTCTTCGGCTCGATTCGGAGCCGGGACTTTGGCCGCACGGTTTATTGAACGTGCCGGTCGGCACGATGAATACCGCGATCCTGATCGCTTCGTCGGTCACGGTGGTGATGGCATGGGCTTCGCTCAAGATGAGAAAATTCCGTGCCTACTGGTGGTACATGCTGGTCACGATTTTGTGCGGCGTGACCTTCCTCGTCGTCAAACTGGCATACGAATGGCCGCAAAAATTCGAGCACTTCGGCGCCTTCATCAAAAAAGATGCGCTCGAAAAATATGAGCCTTATCTCGGTAATCATCACCTCGCGGAAAAGGGACTTCCGCCCCGCACCGAGATCAGCGGGCATTTGCATAATCACGAAGCGCTTCACGACGAAAACGTGAAGGAATACGAAATTGCGCTCGACCCGGTGAACGCCGACCCGGCCAATCCGGCGATGGATCGCCCGCATTTTCTCTATGTTCCGCCCACGGAAAAGATCGCGAAGGTCGAAAAGCAGGACGTCGAGTACGCAAACATGTTTCTGCCGAAGCACAGCGCCTACTTCGCCAGCTATTTCACGATTACGGGCCTGCACGGTTTGCACGTGCTCGGCGGCGTAATCGTGTTCACCTATTTGTGGTTGCCGGTCGGAACGAAGCTTTACAAACGCAATCCCGAGCATCTCGCCAATCGAGTTGAGGTCGCGGGATTGTTCTGGCACTTTGTGGATCTGATCTGGATTTTTGTTTTCCCGCTTTTCTATCTGCTTTGACCATGGACGAAACGCCCCAGCCCGTTCACGCCGAGACCCAGACCGCCGATGGAGCGCACGACGAGCATGGTGCGCATGACGTGGCCAAACATGTCCGCGGTTATCTTTTGGTGGGCGCGACGCTGCTCACCTTTACCGCCCTCACTGTTTTTCTCTCCTACGTTAATTTCGGAACGCAAAAGGCCAACGTCGCGGTCGCGATGCTCGTGGCTACTTTCAAGGCCGGCCTGGTCGCGGCCATCTTCATGCACCTCTCTTCGGAAAAGAGAACGATTTATCGCATCCTCATCTTCACCTTCCTGTTTGTCTTCGGTCTTTTCTGGCTCACCTATCTCGCCTGGTACGACCCGATCGTTCGCTAAGATGTCCTTAAAAGGATTTCACATACTTTTCATCACGGTCTCGACCCTGCTCGCGCTCGGAGTAGGGACGTGGTGTCTTTGGATCGATCGCTTGGAAGGCGCGCCCGTTTTTCGGATCGGCGCGGTCTGTTCTTTTGTCGCCGCTGTGCTCCTCATGATTTACGGCGTTTATTTTTATCGAAAAATGAAACGGCTCCGGATTATCACATGAAGCCTAAACTGATCGCGGCCCTCGCGCTATTTCTCGGCTCGCAAATGGGCCAGGCAGTCGCCTGCTCGTTTTGTTACGGCGCGAAAGACGGCAAGAGCACCGAGCACATGGCAGTCGCGATTTGGGTTTTGATGGGCGTGATTATGTCTGTGATGGGCGGAGTGGGTGCGTTTAGTCTTCACCTCTGGCGTCATGCGAACACGCCGCTCGAACCGCATCAGGAATTAACCGACGAAGATTTGGATCGGTATGACTAACCTCGCCATCATAAACGAGCTGATCGGCCTTCCGCCGAACGCTTCCGAGCATGGCTACCAGATCGATCACATCATCGAGTTCAGCCATTGGTTTATGGGCGCGCTCTTCGTTGGTTGGTCCGCGTTTTTCACTTACGTTCTCATTCGTTTTCGGAAAGGTCGCAATCCGGTCGCGGACCACGAAGGCGTGAAGAGCGGGATTTCCACTCACCTGGAATTTGCCGTCGTCCTGATCGAAGCCGTGTTGCTCGTCGGCTTCGCGATCCCGCTTTGGGCCAAGCGGGTGAATCAATTTCCCGAAGACAAGGATGCGATTCTCGTTCATGCCATCGGCCAGCAGTTCAATTGGAATTTCCACCTGCCTGGACCCGACGGCCAGTTTGGGAAACGCGACATCGCGCTGGTTTCAAATTCCAATCCGCTCGGGCTCGACCCGAATGATCCCGCCGGCAAAGACGATATTGTTGTCCTGGGCGAGCTCCACGTGCCGGTCGATCGGCCCGTCATCATCGAGCTTTCTTCAAAAGATGTGATCCATAATTTTGCTCTGCCCCATATGCGAATGGCGCAGGATGCGATTCCCGGCCAGCTCATCCCGATGTGGTTCAAGCCGATCAAGACCGGGAGTTATGAAGTCGTCTGCGGACAGCTTTGCGGTCTCGGCCATTACGGCATGAAAGGAATGCTCGTCGTCGATAATCCGCAGGACTATCAAGCTTGGCTGAAAGAGCGGGTCGAGCTTTCCGGCTCGCAGGCCGCGCCCGCGCCGACAGAGCGTCCCCCCGGCGAACCGCCGGTAGGCCCAACGCCCGGAACGGTCCCGCCGCCCGGCGCTCCGAAAACGGCGAACCCGAGCGGAGAACCGGACGCGAAGCCGGGCGAACCTCCGAAAGCCCCGAGTCCCGGCGGGCATTGAGTTCGCGCGTTTGCATCTGCTTCTGGAGCGGCGGCCTACGACCGCCGATGATCGATGCGGCCTAACGAATCAACAATTGCCTCGGCGCCAGTGGAGATGGCAGACCTCCGCTCCAAATGGATGCATCGTTTCGCATTCTTCACCGCAATCGCCACCCTTTTTCTCATATGGATCGGCGGGATGGTGACGAGCAAAGACGCCGGCCTGGCCGTGCCCGATTGGCCGACGACTTTCGGCTACAACATGTTTCTTTTTCCGGTCTCGAAATGGATCGGCGGGATTTTTTTCGAGCACGTCCATCGTTTGGTCGCAGCGACGGTCGGATTTCTCACCATCATCCTCAGCCTTTGGCTTTGGTGCGTCGAACATCGGCGTTGGTTGCGCAATCTCGGTTTCGCCGCGCTCGGCGCGGTTGTTTTGCAAGGTGTCCTCGGCGGCTTGCGCGTCACTTTGTTGAAAGATGAAATAGGAATTTTTCACGCCTGCCTTGCTCAGGGATTTTTTGGAATCCTGATCGTGATTACGCTTGCCACCTCCCGCATGTGGGAGGCGATCTCCGCGAATAATTTTTCGGCGCTGCGAAAGTTGAGCGTCATCGCGATTACGACCACGGCGCTCATTTACCTCCAGCTCGCGCTCGGCGCGACCATGCGCCACGAACATCGCGATCTTGCCATTCTCGATTTTCCGACCGCTTACGGTAAGTTCATTCCCGAAGTGACAGCTGATAATTTAAGAGCGATCAATGCCTGGCGAGATGCGCGCGGTTTGTCAGACGTCACCGCATTTCAAATCTGGCTGCAGATGGCTCATCGTTTTCTTGCGTTGATCATCGCCGCCGGAATCATCACCTGCCTGGTTCGCGCCCGGGCGCCCGGTCTGCCGGTCACGCTCGCGCGCTGGTGCGATGCGTGGTTTTTGTTAGTCGCGTGCCAGATCACCCTGGGTGCGTGGACCATTTGGAGTAACAAAGCGGCCGACATCGCGACAACCCATGTGGCAGTGGGCGCTGCGATCCTTGGTTTTGGAATAACGATTTCCGCCATCTGTCTGCGCCTTGCTCACGGGCACGAGCTGGCGTCGTCCCCACGAAATCAAATCATTCATTCCGAGGCAGCACCCACGCTGTGAAAACGGTCGTGCCGGCTATTTCCAATTCAGTCGTCGCCGCGGAACGCGCTCGCGTGGTCGCTGATTTCGCCGAGCTGATCAAAGCTCGCCTCACTCTGTTGGTTCTGCTCACCACTGCGGTCGGTTTTTATTTGGGCGCGAGCGAAGGGATCAGTTACATCGCGCTTTTCCACGCCGTTTTCGGCACGGCGCTCGCCGCCGCCGGCGCTGCCGCGCTCAATCAGTGGTGGGAACACCGGCTCGATGGTCTCATGCAGCGAACGAGATTGCGCCCAATCCCGGCGGGCCGAATGCTACCGCGGGACGCGCTCGTCGTGGGAAGTTTGCTCGCCATTGCCGGCGTCGTTTATCTCGCCCTCGGATGCAATTGGCTCAGTGCCTCGCTCGCCGCCGCCACCATCGTCATTTACATTTTCGCTTACACGCCGCTCAAGCGAGTGAGCACGATCAACACCCTGGTCGGCGCGGTGCCGGGCGCGCTGCCGCCGATGATCGGCTGGGCGGCTGCCACGGGACGACTCGATCCCGGCGCCTGGAGTTTGTTCGCCATTTTGTTCTTCTGGCAATTGCCGCACTTTTTCGCCATCGCCTGGATGTATCGTGAAGATTACGCGCAGGCCGGATTTCAAATGGTCTCGAAGGGCGACGAAAGCGGAGCGAGGAGCGCGAGCCAAAGCGTTTTCTTTTGCATTCTGCTCCTGCTCATCGCGGGCGTGCCTGCGTTTCTCGGTGTGGTCAGCTCCGTCTATCTCGCGGTCGAGCTGGTGCTCAACGCCTGCTTCATTTTCGTCGCGATGCGATTTCTGCGCACTCAGGTTGCGGCTGATGCACGCAAACTTTTTTTTGCATCGATCATTTATCTTCCGCTGCTTCTTCTTGCGCTCGTCCTGACAAAAATATGAGCACTGCTGCTGCCACCATTCCGGCCCGCGCCCGTCCGAAAAGTTCCTTGGCCTGGAATGCGACCCTGATTCTGATTCCACTTGTTACCGCCGCACTTCTCTTCTGGTTGCGCCAGGTGCAGGTGGAACATTTGCGACATCGCGAACTCGGTTCTTACGGCGTCGTTCCGAACTTCGAGTTGGTGAACCAGGCGGGGCAACCGTACGGCTCCGCGCAATTAGCCGGAAAAATCTGGATCGCCGATTTCATTTTCACGACCTGCCCCGGACCTTGTCCGATCATCAGCACGCGGATGAGTGAATTGCAGAAGCCGCTCCAGAAAACTGATGTGCGTCTGGTCTCCTTCACCGTTGATCCGGAAACAGACACGCCTGAAGTGCTAAGCAGTTATGCAGAAAAACTGCACGCCGAGTCGGCCCGCTGGAATTTTTTGACGGGCGCGCGTG
>DASXNS010000126.1:0-1502 GCA_036494865.1 Chthoniobacterales bacterium
TGGATCACGTCGTTGCGATGCGCGAAATGCAACGCGCGCGCGACGCTGAGCAGCAACTCGGCCGCTTCCCGTTCTTCGATCGGACCGCTTCGCAATTGATCGGCGAGCGAACCGCTCTCGACATATTCCATCGCGTAAAACGGTGCGCCTTCGATTTCGCCCACCTCATAAATCTGGATGATGTTGGTGTGATGCAGGCCGGCCGCGGTTTCCGCTTCGGCGAGAAAACGAGTCAGTTCTTCCGGTCCGTAATGGCCTGTCAGCATTTTCAGCGCGACGATCCGATTCAACGAAATTTGCCGTGCGCGATAAACGACGCCCATCCCGCCCCGACCCAGCTCGCCCTTGATCTCGTAGTCGCCGACCACTCGTCCGCTCGCGAACGGCTTTGATGATGGATGAGGTGCACCCGGGTCCCGCATGGCGCGCGATCTTCCTAATTTCCGGCACGGCACTCAAGCGCTGTTCGAGAAGGAGGTTGAACCCATGTGCCGTGGAATGATAGACTGCGGGCGTAATGCGAGGAACTTTTCGAGTTCTGCTCTGCCTCCTCCTCTCGATTTCGCTCGTGTTCTCGGCCCTTCCTCGCCCGCCGCTGGTCCCGGAGATCCAGAAAACGGATTGCTGCGCCAAATTGAAAACGGAATCCGTGGGTCACGATTGCGACCGCCACGCGCCTATGACATCCGATCCCGACCAGCAATGCTGCGCCGCCTGCGCCCTCGGGCTCGCCGTTGTTTTCAGTCCAGCCACGCCCTTTATTTATCCGCCCGTCGGCGACGAAACTTTTGCCGCTTACATTTCTTCCGAGCTCACTCGCTCACAACAGCCTCCTGTTCCGCCACCGCGCGCCTGATTCGTTTTGAATCGCGTCGGCTCGTCCCGCGCCTGCGGGCGAGATGAAAGGAAACTCAACAGGAGGATTCTATGAAATATATCTTTATGATCATAGCAGCCCTGGCGCTGGCCGGCACAGCGAGCGCGACTTCGCGTTCGGCTGATTGCTGCGGCGAAGGTGGTTGCTGCCCGATCAAGTTGCCCTGCTGCGCAAAATAAGTAGGCGCAGCTGACAGTTAAAACGGCCCCCGCTGGAGAAATCCGGCGGGGGTTTCGTTCATCGGATCTCGCGCCAGGGTTCTCTACGCTTAAAGTAAACCAGATGCTTTTCCAATTCGCCGCGGTCTTGCGAGCCGGGCGGCGATTTCGAAATTGCGTCGGCCAGATACGTCACCGCGCGATCGAATTCGCCATTCTCAGCCTGCGCGGCGGCCAGAGTGTCCACGTAATTGGGTTCGTTCCATTTGCTTAGTTCGCAGGCCAGAGTGGCGCGGGAGATTGCTTCCCTTCCGTTGCGACGCGCCCGGTCCGGGCATGTCGCGAGGAACCACCCGAGCGCATTTTGAGCATTGGCGGACCGCGGAAAACGTTGTGCGGTCTCGCGAAATTCGATCTCCGCGCTTTTGTAATCGTGCTTTCGCTGAAACAGGCGAGCCGCACCGAGG
>DASXNS010000127.1:0-4364 GCA_036494865.1 Chthoniobacterales bacterium
CTCGATAGCCGGTACACCGGCACAGATTCCCGCAGAGTTGTTGATCGAGTTGCGCGGCGGTCTTTAGATCTTTCCGGTAGTAACCTTCGAAAAGCGACATGATGAACCCGGGCGTGCAATAACCGCATTGCGATCCGAAGTTCTCTACCATCGCCTGCTGCACCGGATGCATTTTTTCGCCCGCAACTCCTTCGACCGTGATGATATCGCGTCCAGCCATGAGCGGTAACGGAACGAGGCAGCTGTTGATCGCGCGATAACAACGTTTGCCGCGCGCATCGCGATCGACAATCGCAACCGAGCAGGCGCCGCAATCGCCCTCCGCGCAACCTTCCTTGGAGCCGGTGAGGCCGGAGGCGCGCAGCCATTCGAGCAAAGTGATATTGGGCGAAACTGAATCGACGCGGATGGCCTCGCGGTTCAGTTGAAACTCGATCGCGGTGCTCATTTCTGGGGAGTGCACGCGCCCTGGCGTGGATTAGCGAAGTTCATTTATGAGTTCGTCGATTCCGCAAAATTTTCAGGAACGATCGAGAACGCAGCTCGTCCAGGGTAAGCCCGGTGGCGAGGGCCTCGCTTTCGGTAATCGCGCCGCAGGCGATGCCGCGGAGAAAAAAATTCAACAAGCCCTGGCCGGTGGCCGCGTCATCAAAAACATCGCCGAAGAGCGAGGCGAGCGCCGCTTTTTCCACAAAGGTTTTCAGCCGCTCCGAAGCACTCGTTAGGCCGCTGAGGAAGAAAAAATAGACCGCGGCATAACGAGTAACCAATTGCGCCGGATGCAAATCCCAGCCTTGATAGAAACCGCTGCGGAGCGAATGGATGTTGTCGTTGAAGCCGAGACGCCAGGCGCCGTGAACGGCCTCGCGATTCTGGCGGAGTTGATCACGACTCAACGGTTTGCCGTCGCTCGCGCGATGCGGACCAACGGGCAGAATGTTGGTCGCACCATCGGAAAGATGAATTCCGGTGCCAGCCAAGGACACCAACATCATTTGCCGGGCGAAGTCGCACGCTGGGTGGCCCATGTTCTGATAGGCGGCTGTGATTCCCGCTGACGCGGTGTAATCGTAAACACCAAAGTGGACGCTGCGGCAGCGCCCATTCGCGGCCTCCACGAGCGAGCCGAGCGCGATCTCGCCGCGTTGATTAATAATCGCCTGCGGAGTTTCGATCATCAGCTCGATTTTCAACGCGCCCGCGGGCAGACCGTTTCGCTGCTCCAGAATTTCGAGGAACCGCGCCGCCGCGCTCACTTGTTCGGGCAGTTGAATTTTCGGGACGGTGACAACAAAATTATCCGGCAATTTTCCGCCAGTCTGCGTTAAGAGAGCGCTGATAAAAATGTCGAGCGTGCGCACGCTGCGGGCGCGTAGATCTTCATTCAACGGCTTGATCCGAATCCCGATGAATGGGGAAAGCGAATTCGCCTGCGATCCGCGCGCCACTTCGGCCGCGCTGGCAGCGGCATGTTGATCTTCCTCCGCATCAGGCCGGTTCCCGTAACCATCTTCGAAATCGAGCCGGAAATCCTCGACCGGCTCGCGGCGAAGTTTTTCGAGAATGCGCTCATAGACCTTGGGCGCGATCGCTTCATCGCCGGTCGTCCCCAGCACATTCGCGAGGGTTTTCCCATCCGGCGCGTATTCCTCGAGCGCGTGCAACGCCACTGCGCCGAGTTTTTGCGCTGAGTCGGCAGTGAACAAATGCGCCCCTCCGTAAACGGTGTGCACCGCCTGGCGGCGATTCGATTCGCCGGGATAGCGGCGCGAAAAAATCTTGTTCGCCTCGCTCAACGCTGCGCTGATCTTCTCGATCTCATCAGGCTGAAGAGTGGTGTGCTGCATCAAGGTAAATCCGGCCGAACCAATCTGCCCATCGGCCGAACCGCGAACCTACCATCCTGGTGAATCATTTGTCCGCGCAAAAATGTCCAGCGCACACGGCTTCGCAGTTTGCGGCCGACGTAAGGGCTCTGCTTGTGCCGATAGTGGAGCGTCTCTGCGCTAACGATCTCTTGCGCATTCAGATCGACGAGCGTGAAATCCGCATCCTTCCCAAGAGCGATCGACCCTTTCGCGCGCAGGCGAAATCGTGAGGCGACTTCTCCACTCGTTAGGCGGCGAATCTCATCCAATGAAATTTTCAGGTTGATCAGGAGCGGCAAGAGATGCTGACAACCGGAAATGCCGCCCCAAACCTGGAAGAAATTATCGCTCTGTTTCATTTCTGGCGGCGCCGGCGAATGGTCCGAGCCGATCGTCGTTAGGTCACGGAGCGCCTCGTGCAGTCCACGCTTTTCGTCGCTCGAGCGAAGAGGAGGCGCGCATTTCGCAACTGCTCCGAGCTGTTCCATGTCGTGCTCCGTCAGCACCAAATAGTGCGGACACGTTTCGCACGTCACGTCGATTCCGCGTGCGCGCGCTTCGGCGACGACCGCGACACCGCTCCCGCAACTCACATGAACGATATGCAAGCGGCAGCCGGCTTCCGCCGCGAGGTCGATGGCGAAACGGATAGCCTCCAGCTCAGCAGCGAGGGGGCGCGAATTGAGGTAATCAGGAATTCCTTTCCCGTCCGCCGCCCGCGCCGCTGCGGTTAGCGCGCTGGTCATCTCTTCTGACTCTGCGTGGACGGCAACGAGAAGATCGAGTTGCGCGGCGCGCTGCATTCCGGCGCGCAACGTTTTCGCGTCAACCCGGGCGAAATCGTCAATGCCGCTATTGCAGAGGAAAGCTTTCAATCCTACGACTCCGCAATCGCGCAGAGTTTCCAGGTCAGCCAGATTGCCGGGCACGAGTCCACCCCAGAGGCCAAAGTCCACCAGCGAACTCGCCTCCGCGGCGGCGCGTTTCATTTCGAAGCTCTCGCGATTTATCGTGGGTGGATGCGCGTTTAGCGGCATGTCGAACACGGTCGTGGTTCCTCCCGCCGCCGCCGCGCGCGAGCCGGTGGCGAAGCCTTCCCAATCGGCCCGGCCCGGCTCGTTGAAATGAACATGCGCATCGATGACGCCGGGAAAAATTGCCATATCTCGCGCATCGAGCTCCGACTTCGCGGAACCGGGCAAATTCTCCGCCAGGGCGACGATCTTTCCTTCGCTGATTCCGATGTCTTGCTCGCTCCGCACAAGCAAATCGAAATCACTCATGCGTTGCGCGCGAGGGAAGGCGTCCCCCAGACGCGCAGTCGGCTTACTCCACCATCAGGATAAATGCTCAAGCGGATATGGGTGCAGTCGTTGATGGAAGAAAGTTCCCGCTCAAAAAAATGTCGGGTGTCGGCTTGCAATTTCGTCTTCGGAAGGATCTCGCTCCAATGCACACCTGAGCCTGTCAGCTCCTCGATTGAAGCACCGGGTGCGGCGCATCCTTCGATCGCGCACATATCGGGGTAGTTTCCTTTGAAGTGGTTCGTGTCGACTTCAACTTTTCGGATCCCGCCCGGTAATCCAAGTTTCAAGATGATCCAATCGTATCCGGGACCGCGCCGGCGTTTTGTTTCCCACCCGTCCCCCATATTTTCGGAACGACCCGGCATGATCAGATTGTTCATCGAACTGAAAAACATATCGCTGCAAGCCAGGGGCACTCCTCCGTTTTCGACCGCGGCGAGATCGATAAGTTCGCCGGGCTTCAGCTCGCTCCAGTCGGGAACCACCATGCCGTAGACGCGAAGGCGCGCCACACCGCCGTCTGGGATAATATTCAACCGCACATGCGTCCAAGTCTGGTCGTTTGTAATGGCAAACAGATTTTGAGAGCCCGGTTCCAAAGGAGATTTCGAAAGGATCGGCACCCAGGAAAGCCTTTCGACTGCCGAGACATCATTGGGGAAACCATTCGTTAGGTAAAGCGCATCGATCGACCCGAAGGGAGGATGATTGCCCAGGAAATGATTTGTATCGATGTCGATCTTCTTAATGATGCCGGGTAGTCCCAACTGAACCACACACCAATCATGCCCGGCAATGCGTCGTCGGCGTGTCTCCCAGCCATCCATCCATTTACCGCGGTCGGTATACTTATCCGGAATGAAGACTCCGCGACCAGGCTTCAGCAGGTTCTCCTTCTCCGCAAAGAACTCGTCGTTTGCGAGAATGGCGGTGCCGCCGACACGTGCCGCCGCCAAATCGACAAGACCGGCCGACGCTGTTGGCCAATCAGGTGCGCTCATCTCCGCTTCATTAACTTCCCCGATAGGTGCTATAAGCCCATGGGGAAACAAGCAGCGGCACGTGATACTTGGCAGTTGCGTCGGAGACCACGAAACGCACCGGCACCCGATCGAGAAAGCGACGCTCACCAAAATAGTCGCCGACAGAAAAAACCAATTCGTAATTCCCCTCTGCCATTTCACTTCCA
>DASXNS010000128.1:0-3679 GCA_036494865.1 Chthoniobacterales bacterium
TGATGCATTATCGAGATGTCTTGCAACAGCAGCGCACGCCGCTCGCGGTCGGTCTGCCCTGAAGATGAATAGGGAAAATTCGCTGCGCAAAAATTCGCCATGAATCGAAGATGGTTGATCGCGGCTTTCTTTGCTCTCGCCACTCTCTCGCCGGCAGGAGCGGACCAGCTGATTGAATCGGCGCAGCAAAAATTAAAGGACGAAGGATTTTATTACGGCGAGATCAACGGAAATAAAGACGCCGATACGACTGCTGCAATTCGCCGCTACCAGATTCGCAATGGACTTCCCGTCACGGGCGAACTCGACGCCGAGACGGAACGTTCTCTAAAGAGCAGCTCGAGCGCCTCGCCCACTCCCGCAGCGCGACCGGCTGAGACTCGAGCTCTGGAGAAATCGGAGGCCGCGCAAGAACCGGTCCGGCCGAGCGCGACGATCGTGCCGCGCGAGTTCGAGGAAACAGATGGTGAACCTGTCTACGAACCGAGATCGCGCGCGCTCCGTTCCGAAACGCGCGGTCTTTTCGATGGGACCCCGTTCGAGATTGCGCCGCCAGATGTTCAACGCGATGTCATTATCGGCGCGCAAACAATTCTGGCTCGAGGCGGTTATTACCGGAGCGAGATCGATGGAATTTATGGGCCCGAGATGGAGTTCGCATTGCGCGCTTATCAATCGCGCCTCGGCATGCCACCTAATGGTCGGCTCGATATGGAAACGCTTTCCTCTCTCGGCTTGCTGCCGGGTCAGCAAATCCGCGGCGGCGTCCGGCCCCATCGCAGGATTTTTCCCCCGCCGTCAGAAATTGGTCCGGCTGGCGAGCGCGTTTATATTCCTAACTGAACCGTTCGCTTATTCGGGCGGACGAGGCGGCTTGACGTCGTCGAATTGAACCGACTGCAATTCGGCGAAAACGGTGCCGACGAAAACCTGCGCTTCGATTCGTAACAAGAGTCGATCAGAATCATCCGAGATCCAGATCGTGCCGCGCCGGAATTTGCGATGCGGCTCCAGCTCCCGATTTTTTCCGATCTTACTCAACTGCAAATCGAGCTTGATCGCATTGTAGGCGCCGGCCGCGCCGCTGAAATGTTCGCGACCGAGAACAGTGACAGTGGCGAGATAGGCTGAGGTCGCTGGATAAACTACGATCCGTTGAACGCCGCGATCGGGCATCGGCTGGCTCCGAAGATAAAGCAACGCTGATTGCAAATCGAAAAGATGCGGGAAATCGAAGCGCCGGATTTTTGGAGCAGGATTCTTGCTCGGTGTCTCGAGCCGGCGCGAGGTCACGCCGGTCGAATCAAAAGAAAGATTCGTCACGATTTTTTTCGAACGCGCTTTTTCGATCTGCGTCACTTCGAGAGGATGGAGGGTAGTTGCGTCCGCGATCGAAGTGTGGTTCGCGTCAAACTTCCACAGAGCCCGAACTAATCCGACCGTGTGCCCAGCGCCGTCGAGCTGAAATCGATTCGGCGAAGGCTGGCTCAAACGCGCTTCAGCGGTGGCGGCCGTGAAACCGCTCCAGCCAAAGCGATAAGTGGCGTGGACCGGACGGGGAGGCGGAAAACGAGGAGGCGAGGAAGCGGTGACCGTCTCTTCCCATGTCGCAGCCGAGGCGACCGAAATAAATCCGAACCCAAGCGCGGCAACTGCGCGGACCCGAGAACCGAATCTGCCTGTTGCGCGTGTCATAAAATGGAAGCGACAGCGCAGCGCGCGGATGCGACCGCGTGCTTCCGGCGGAAAGAGCCAGCCTCTTAAGGTTTTGGCGGCGCGGGCTTGGCTGGACTAGTCGAAGTAGCGGCGGGCGGATTCGTTGCCGGCGCCGTTGTCTTATTCGCTTTGTTCAGCGCCGCAACGATGTCGCTCGTGAAATCAACGCTGTCCTTGGAATAAATCAGGACCGGAATGCCGTTCATGCTCGGGCCGGACTTATCGAAAACCAAATCCATCCCGTTCGTCTTCACTCGCTCCAAAATGACGTCGGTGATTTCCTTGACGATTCCCTCCCGCATCCGCATCGCCTGTTCCTGCAATTGCCGCTCGCGTGTTTGGCGAAATTCGTTGATCTCGCGCTCCATGCTTTTGATGTTCGCGATTTTTTCATCCCGATCCTTGGCCTTCTGCGTTTTCGCGTCCGCGCTCAACGCTGGAGCATCGAGCTGTTGATTCAGTTTGTTGATTTCATCGAGGGCTTTTTTGTAAGCGTCCGCGCGATCGTCGTATTCTTTTTTAGCGGCGTCTTTGGCGTCGTTGATCTTTTTCTCCGCGTCCCTGGTTTTGTTGTATTCCTTAAACGCGCGATTCATATCGACAGTGCCGACTTTCACGCTTTGCCCGAAGATCGCGACGGGAAATAGAAGAGCCGGGGCAAGCGCGAGAAGGAGAAATTTTTTCATAGGAAAACTAAAACAGGTTGTAGGAAAGGGCTTAGACCGCAAGTGCTATTATTCGTTCAAAATTGATAGCCGACGCTGAAGTTGAATTTGCCGCTGCCTGAGTTCCGGTCTTTTTGGAGCGGAATGCCGTAATCGATTCGCATCGGTCCGATCGGCAGATCGAGACGAATACCGAAACCAACATCTGAGACCAGGTGGCTGGTGCTGAAGTCCCAGGGAGCGGCGTTGACGAAACCGGTGTCATAAAAAATAGCTCCGCGCGCTTTTTCGATAATGGGAATGGTATATTCCGCCGTGAAGCGCGCGAGGGTCTGGCCCCCGAGAGGCTCGCCGTTGATATCTTTCGGGCTAACGGCGCGAAAATCAAAGCCACGCAGGTCGTTTGACCCGCCGAGAAAGAGCCGGTCGAAAATCCGGACACGCGTGCCACTTCCCCACGTATCCACCGAGGCCGCACGCCCGTTGAATACAAGGATCGTGTCTTTCCAGAGATGAAAATATCGGGACGCTTCGAGATCGACACCATAAATCTGGGTATCGGCGCCCAGAGGACCTCCCGCAATGTAAGGAGTCAAAACCACCCGCTCACCGCGCCGGGTAAGAAATGGATTGTCGCGGTCATCAAACACCAAAGTGCCCGTGATCTGGCTCTTGCTGACATTGCCCTCTTCCGCAAGAATCAGGGGCGAGACGCCTCCCGCCACGTTATAAATTTCGTCGTCCTCCAAACGATAGCCCAGGCTCACAGACACGAACGGCCCGATTGGCTTTCTCGCCTCAATCGAGAAACCGTAGGTTCGCTCCGAATAAACCGAGCTGAGAAAATCCGCTTCGCGATAATAAAGATCGCCGCCGAGTGAAAGCCGGCGATCCAGAAAATAGGGCTCTGTCAGCGAAAGGATGAAATCTTTTCGCTGGGTGCCGTATTGAATCCGGGCACGGAATTTTTGCCCGGCGCCGGTGAAGTTCGGCCAGTTCATGATGTCGAAATTGCCCTGAGTCAGCTCGACGAAGCCGATCAAACTGTCGATCGTGCTGAAGCCCGCGCCGAAGTTGAGCGAGCCGGTGCGTTTTTCTTCGACCTGAACGATCAGATCTTTTCTTCCCGGGACGCCTGTGTCTTCGGGATAAGTTTCGACCTTCGCGAAGTAACCCAGATTATCGAGCCGCTTTTTTGTCGTCTCTACTCGGACGCTGTTGAAGATCTCGCCCGGCGCGATCAACACTTCGCGCCGGATCACTTTATCCTTGGTCCGCACGTTTCCGATAATGCTAAT
>DASXNS010000129.1:0-6992 GCA_036494865.1 Chthoniobacterales bacterium
GGCCCGAGCTGGGCGAACTCAGCTTCGTTGGTCGCGACAAAATCGAGGCGGACCTCGACCTCGAGACGCGCACGGGATTTTTCACCCTTCAATTGTGCGACCGCTTGCTTGAGGAGCTGGCAATACAAATCGAAGCCAACCGCCATGATGTGGCCGCTCTGGGCGGTGCCGAGAATGCTGCCTGCCCCGCGGATTTCGAGATCGCGCATCGCGATGCGGAAGCCGGCGCCTAACGAGCTGTACTGTTTGATCGCGTTGATCCGCTTCCGCGCCGCGCCCACCGTCATCATCTCGCGCGGCAAAAGCAGATAGGCGTAAGCCTTGTGCTCGGCCCGGCCGACGCGTCCGCGCAGTTGATAGAGATCGGCCAGGCCGAATCGGTCCGCGCGATCAATGATGATCGTGTTCGCGTTCGGAATATCGAGGCCGCTCTCGATGATGGTGGTGCAGACGAGCACGTCGATTTTCCCAGCAACGAACCGCGCCATGACCGACTCCAGTTCGTCCGCCTCCATCTGCCCGTGGCCGAATTCCACCCGAGCCTGCGGGCAGAGCTCGACGATTCGATCGCGCACTTTTTGGATCGATTGGACGCGGTTGTGCAAAAAATAAACCTGGCCCTGCCGCTCCAGTTCGCGGTTGATCGCATCGCGAATGATGCGCTCATCATAACCGCAAACGACCGTCTCAACCGGGAGGCGATTGAGCGGAGGCGTCTCGATCGACGACATGTCTTTCACGCCGACGAGCGAAAGATACAGCGTGCGCGGAATGGGCGTGGCTGAAAGCGTCAGGACATCGACAAGCTTGAAAAGCTCTTTGAATTTTTCCTTGTGCAAGACGCCGAAGCGCTGCTCCTCGTCGATGACGACCAGCCCGAGATCTTTGAAAATCACATCGCCCGAAATGAGGCGATGGGTTCCGATCACGATGTCAACGCCGCCTTCGCGCAAAAGCTGCAGGACTTTGCGCTGCTCCGCGTGAGAGCGAAAGCGGCTTAGCATTTCGATCCGGACCGGATAATCGAGCATGCGCTGGCGAAAAGTTTCGAAATGCTGTTGCGCCAGAACGGTGGTAGGCGCGAGCACGACGACTTGTTTTCCTTCCATCACGGCTTTGAACGCGGCGCGAATCGCGACCTCCGTTTTGCCGAAACCGACATCGCCGCAGATGAGCCGATCCATCGAGCGCGGTTGTTCCATGTCGCGTTTGGTCGCGGCGATCGCGGTGAGCTGGTCCGGCGTTTCGCGGTAAGGAAATGAATGTTCGAATTCGCTTTGCCATTTCGTGTCGGGACCAAACGCGTGGCCGAGTTGGGTCTCGCGCTCAGCCTGGACGGCGAGCATTTTTCCGGCGTAATCGAAGATGGACGCCGCTGCGTTTTTCTTTGCCCGGCTCCATTTCGCGTCCGCGAGCGAACTGAGCGGCGGCGATTTTTTCCCGACCCCGACGTAGCGCGAGACGAGATAAGCCTGTTCGAGCGGGACATAGAGTTTCGAGTCGTTCGCGAATTCAAGCGCGAGCACTTCCTGCATTCCGCCGCTTTGAGTCGGCACCCGCATCAGTTGCAAAAATCGCCCGACGCCGTGCTCAAGATGAACAACGAGATCGCCCTCGTTCAATTCGCTGAAATCGATTTGGGCGCGGCCCCGGCTCAACTTCTCCGCCCGCTGCAGTCGCCGCCGGCCATGCGCGGTATAACGCCCGAACAATTCAGCGCCCGACAAAACCACCAGCTTTCCATCGGGAAAAACGAAGCCGCGTGGGAGTGTCCCTTCAACCAGTTCGATCCGATCAAGAATCGAATCGCCCATGATTTCGCGAAACCGTTCGATCTCGCCTTCGGTCTGGAAATAAATAACGATGCGCGATCCGCCCGCTCGCCATTCCTGCAAGCGTGCGGCAAATTGCGCGCGTTTCGCTTCCACCAGCATGAAATCGCCCACCGCAAAATCGCCAATGTCGCAGTCCTCGAAAGCGCCGCGAAAATCTTCAGCCGCTTCGCGGCCCAGCCATCCCTGACCGATCAGGATCTCGGCGTCATCGTTTTCGCCGGGCTCAATGAGGACGCGCAGATGATCGGCCTGCAGATAATCGCGAACCGTTCCAGTTTGATCCTCCGCGGCGGAAAGGAGAATCTCGACGCTCGGCAAATTTCTCACCGAGGTTTGAGTGTCGACGTCGAATTCACGCAGCGACTCGAGGTCGTCTCCGAAAAATTCAGCGCGGACAGGTCGCTGCGCCTGCCAGGAAAATAAATCGAGAATTCCGCCGCGGATGGCGAACTGGCCGCGCGTGGTTACGTGCGCCACGCGCTCGTATCCGGCGGCCGCGAGCGCTTCGATCGTACTTTCCATCGGGGTGCGGGCGCCGCGCCGAAGCAGGATGAGCGCGGAATTTAGCGCAGCGGGATTAGGCGCGACTTGATCGAGCGATGCGCGAGTGGTGACGATGATCTGCGGATTTTTTTCGCGCTGCAGCCGGCTCAAAAGCGCGAGCCGTTCCGCCGCGATTTCGGGATCGGGCAAAATATTTTCCACTGCGGCGAATTCCGCTTCGGGTAGAAAGAGCGGATCGGGCCACCAGTTGAGCAGGCTTTCATAGAGCAATTCCTGCGACCGGACGTTCGGGCAAAGGATCCAGAATGTTTTCGGGATTTGTCCAGCGATCGCGGCCACCAGAAAGGCCTGCGCGGCTTCAGCGACGTGCGAGAACGCGACCGGCCGGACCTCTTGCTCGATGTGTCGCAATTTCTGCGCGATCGGCGGTGCGGCGGCGGCCAGCGCGGGCAGGGGATCGCTGTTCAAATCTTCCACCGGCAATGTTTGGCCGGATCCAGGCGAACTTCAATTGCGCGAGCGCGCGGCGCGGTTGCAGAGGTTTGAATTAAATCGTCCGGCCGATGGCTTCGGCCACGGCGCGCAGTCGCGGAACCAATTCAGCGAAAACTTCCGGCAGGAGCGCTTGCTCGCCATCGCTCTTTGCGGATTGCGGGGAGTCGTGCACCTCGATCATGAGCGCGTCGGCGCCGGCGGCGAGGGCAGCGAGCGACATTTGTGGAACAAATTCGCGCAGCCCGATCCCGTGGGTCGGATCGACTACGACCGGCAGATGCGTTTTGGATTTCAAAATCGGAACGGCGTTGAGATCGAGCGTGTAACGGGTGGCATTTTCGAAAGTGCGAATGCCGCGCTCGCAGAGAAGAACGTTCATGTTTCCCTCGCTTAAAATATATTCGGCACTCATGATCAAATCGCTGATCGTGGCGCTGAACCCGCGCTTGAGCAGCACCGGCAGCCGGCTGCGGCCGACTTCTTTCAAGAGAGAGAAATTCTGCATGTTGCGCGTGCCGATCTGGAGGCAATCGGCGTATTTTTCGACAACCGGCAAATCGCGCGGGTCCATGATTTCGGTAATCACCGGCAGGCCGGTTTGGCGTCGCGCATCGGCGAGAAAACGAAGACCATCTTCACGCAATCCCTGGAAGCTGTAGGGCGAAGTGCGCGGCTTGAAAGCGCCGCCGCGCAGAATTTTTGCGCCTAATTTTTTTACGATGCGGGCGATGGAGGAAATTTGTTCGCCACTTTCCACCGAACACGGACCGGAAATCAGAACCACCTTTTCATCGGCGCCGATCTTTACATCTCCGACCGAAACCGAGGAAGCCGCGCCGCGAAATTCGTAGGAGGCGAGTTTATAGGGTTTCAACACCGGAATAATCGCTTCCACTCCGGGCATGGCCGCGAGCGGCTTTTCGCGAATGCGCTCTTCCGATCCGATCACGCCGATGATGACGCGCGACGCGCCGCGACTAATGTGGGTATCGAGACCAAATTCACGGACGCGCGCCACCACCCGCTCGATTTGTTCCTCGGTGGCGTTGGGTTGAGTGATGATGATCATGGCGTCTCCGGCGCAGGCAGGAGAATGTCGCTGGGAAATGCCGAGAGCAAGCCGAGAACCGCGCGACCGCTCACCCGCCGCTAGTGCGCGATGCTGACCGGCGTGCCGAGCGAAACCGACTTGAAGAAATTCTCCGCCATGAATTCCGGCATCCGAATGCAACCGTGCGAGGCCGGATATCCCGGCAGATAGCCGGCATGCATCCCGACGCCGCCGACGATCCGCATGAAGTAGGGCATGGGCGCACCTTTAAAATGGGTCCCCGGCGGCTTCGGATCTTTTTCGACATCCACATTCGGCACGACCACGTTGTCTGCCGCATCGACATAGTCGCCATATTTGCTCGAAACATGCGCGACATCTTTTTGGATGATGGAGAACTGACCGCTCGGAGTAGTCAGGCCTTCACGACCGGTGGAAAGCTGTGAGATGCCGACCAGCTGACCGCCCTTGTAAAAATAGGCGCGCTGTTCGCTCAACTTTATTTTAACCGAAGGCTTGCCTGGAAGGCCGTCGCCGTCCCAATACGAAACGCTATCCTGCGGAGCGGAAGGAGCGACTGCGCCCGGCCCGTAGATTCCGCCCATGTATTGAGCCTGGCCAGCGAGACGCGGATCGTCGCCCTCGCAAGCCGCGAGAAGTAGGGCCGCCGCGCCGGCAAAAGTGAAACTGAGGGAGCGCAAAATTGAGTGGGACATAAGAACGAAAATTGAACGCTGCTTCTAACGCCCAAGAAGTCGAAAGTCAAGATGAGCGCGGGAGCGGCGTCATGCTATTGGCGAAGAAATTTTCGTGCGCCGAGTGGCTTGCGTCGCTGTCATCCCCGCGATTCAAAATCTCGTCAGACCCAAAATCAGGACAAGACCAACTGCAGTCGCAGCCTTGAACTTTCTTCTTTTTCGCGGACAATTGCGCCGTTCCGCGCCTGCCGTCGAAACGCGTCTCATGCCGACCTACGAATATTCCTGCGAGAAATGCGGCCAGACCTTCGAGACTTTTCAATCGATGCGCGATGAGCCGTTGCGCGAATGCCCGAAGGAACTTTGCCGTCAAAAGAAATGGGGTCACGGGAAGGTGAAGCGGCTGCTTGGAACCGGCGCGGGATTGATCTTCAAAGGATCGGGATTTTACACGACCGATTACCGGAGCAGCTCCTACAAAGAAGGGGCGAAAAAAGATGCGCCCGCTCCTCCGGCAGCGAGCGCTGAAAAATCGTCCGGCCCAAAAGAGAGCGCGCCCGCCGTTGCGGCTCCCGCGAAAACCGCGGAAGCGAAACCGAAAAAGCAGGCTTCCGAATGATCAAGCTGGTCTGTCCCGATTGCAGGCATGATAACGAGCCGGAGCGCATTTACTGCCACAACTGCGGGGCGCGATTGGACCGCTCGGCCCTGGCAAAGGTGGTGCCGAAAGGCCCCGATAATGAAGAAACGCAGCGCCGGCTGCGGTGGATGTTCGATCCGAATCGCGGGCGAATGCGGTTGCTTTTTTTCAAAGTTTGCAAACTGATCCTGGGCGCATGTGTAGCGGCCACGATTGTGCAGATATTGCGATCGCCGGATGTGCCCGCGCGGGTTAAAAAGGCGAACGCGGATTTCCCGCCCCAGATCAATCTCGACCTCGAAAATGCGACGAGAAGCCACGGCGCCCCGCCGTTGCGCTACAGCCAGGCGCAGGTGAACGGATATCTTGTAAATGCGTTGCGAAGCAAGGAGGCGTCGCTGAGCAGAGTAATGAAATTCGAGCGGATGCTGGTGAACTTCGATGAAGGCATCTGCCGAATCACAGTGGAGCGATCGTTATTTGGCTATTCAATTTTCAGCAGCACGGCGAGCACGCTGATGCGGCAAAATGGAACCCTCGTCTCGAAAAACGCCGGCGGAAGTATCGGCCGGCTGGCGATTCATCCGCTCGTGATGCAATACGCCGGGATCATATTTTCCGATGTATGGAGCGCGCTCGATCGCGAGCGTAAAATGGTCGGCAAAATGAGCGCGGTAGAATTCCATCCCCAGATCGTGGTGCTCACTCCGGGCCAATAAAAAGGCCGGCGGGCCGCGAACCCCGTCGCAAACCCGCCGACCCCTCAACCGAAATTCGCGCGACTAGCCTCGATCCATCGCGTCCAGCAGCTCGTCATCGATTCGCCCGGTCACGGGCAAACCGCGGGCCCGTTGATAGGAACGAATCGCGTGGCGCGTCCCGGCGCCGATCACTCCATCGATTGGGCCGCGATAATAACCGACCCGCGCCAGCCAGCGTTGAACTTCGACAGCGACGGAGCCATTCGCTCCGACCGGCACACCATCGTAAACCACCTGATTCGGGGAATAGTAGCCGTAGTCATAGGGGTAATAGCCATAGTACTGGTAGCCGTAGGGATATCCGTACGGGTAACCAAAGCCGACATCGAAGAAGACACGCGAATGAGGGCCAAAGTGATGATGCACCCAACGGCTGCCCATCCTTGCGCTGCTGCTTAACGACATCCTGGGCGTCGAATGCGTCCGGACAATCGTTTGGGCAGTTGCGCCAGAAACACCAAGCGCGCCGATGGCGAACGCAGTTAAGAAAACTATCTTCGGTTTCATAAAGTTTCCTCCTTGGTGATTAGACCCCGCGCGGAGAAAAAAGTTTCGGTTTTAATCACGTTGCAATCGCCAAATTGGTTCGCTTTATCCTCGCGCTTTATTGGCGCTTTGGGATTCTGTTCGTCGTCCGTTTTTTTCCTGCAATGATTCGAATCCGCCGCCTGAACCTGATCGCGTTTTGTTCGCTTCTGATTTTCGCCAAAGCGATCAACGCGGATCCGGCCGAACGCAGCGTCAGCACGTCACGGCAATTCCTCGTTTACGGCGCCGATGTTCGCATTCGCGGCGCTGTTTGCGATTTGGCGGAGCAGACCAAGCGAAATCTTCTCGCGCTCCTCGAGGAACCAGATCACTGGACGACACCGATTGTGATCAATGCCGAATATCCGCAGGCGAATCTCCCGGATCGGCCGCGGGTCGAGCTGGATTTCAGCCAGACAGGTTTTGGTTTGAAGCTTCAGCTCGATCTAACTCTCGCTTCCGACATTACTCAGCCGGAAA
>DASXNS010000130.1:0-9464 GCA_036494865.1 Chthoniobacterales bacterium
TCTATGGAACCGAAGCGGAGTGGGAAAGCCGGAATGAGAGCCATCAGTTGAGATCGGATCCCTCCCTTAAGGAGACGCCGTTTCTTTTTCTGAGCGCGAACGCGGATTCAGAAAAGAAACTTCAGACCGGCGGCAGCATCAGCGGCTACAATTTTTTTGCGGCGGCCGTGACCTTGGATGATCTCGTCGGCTACGTGGCGGAGATGTTAAATCTCGCGCCCTCATCGTCAGCCGGAACAACTCGTTAGGCGGCAATCTAGCCGATCGCCTCGCGGTAACCAGCCGCGTCTTTCAACTGCTTCAAGTCCTCCGGAGAATTCATCTTCAAGACGAAAATCCAGCCTTCACCGAACGCGTCGGTGTTAATCAGCGCCGGATTTCCCTCCAGCGCCTTGTTCACTTCCACGACCGTTCCCTTCACCGGTGCGTAGATGTCGCTTGCCGCCTTCACCGATTCCACCACCGCGATTTGTCCGCGCGCCTCCACTTGCGCTCCAATTTTCGGAAGCTCGACATAGACCACGTCGGTCAGCTCCGCCTGGGCGTGATCGGTGATGCCGACCCGCGCGTTCTCGCCCTCGCGGTGGACCCATTCGTGCGATTCGGTGTAAAAAAGATCGTCGGGAACATTCATTGTTTTTTGTAGAGCGGTTTTTTCTCGATGGTGGCGGGAAATTTTTGCCCGCGAATTTCAATCTCTAAATCCGTTCCGGTGCGAGCGTCGGCGGAAGCAACGTAGGCCATTCCGATCCCTTCATTCAAGCTTGGCGATAAAGTGCCGCTGGTGACTTCGCCGATTTGGGCGCCGTTGCGCCAGACGGAGTAATGCGGACGCGGAGGCGGACCTTTGCTCTTCATCCGAAATGGAACCAGCCGGGTTGCGGTTCCATTTTCTTTCGCGCGAATCAATTCATTGCGCCCGACGAATTTCGCTTTCTTGAGGTCGACGAAAAATCCCAGGCCCGCTTCGATCGGGTTGCGTTCCGGCGAAAGATCGGAGCCGTTGAGTGGGTAACACATTTCCAATCGCAGCGTGTCGCGCGCGCCCAGGCCGCATGGGCGAATCCCGAAAGCTTTTCCTTTCTCCAGCACGTCATTCCAGATTCGCGCCGAGTCCAGCGCGGCAAAAAAAACTTCCACGCCATCTTCGCCGGTGTAGCCGGTGCGCGCGATCGTCAGCTTGCTGCCTTGGTAATCGAACGTCTTGATTTGATTGCGCTCCGGCAGGGCCGTATCCGCTCCGAGAAAAAATCGGAAAAGCTCGACCACCCGCGGCCCTTGGATCGCGAGGCCGCCGTAATCAGCGCTTCGATTTCGCAGATCGATTTCCTTCGGCCTGTGCTTCTGCAGCCAGGCAAAATCTCCTTCCGTTCCCGACGCGTTCACCACTAAAAGAAATTCCTCCGGGGCGGTTCGATAAACGATCAGGTCATCGATAATTCCGCCGTGTTCGTTGAGCAGAAAAGTGTACTGACCGCTTCCGGTTTCGAGTTTGTCGATGTTGTTGGTCAGCATTTCATTCAACCAACTTCCCGCTCCAGGACCGGTCGCGACCAGCTGGCCCATGTGCGAAATATCGAAAACGCCGACGTTGTTTCGCACCGCCTGATGCTCGTCCCTGATGCTGCTGTATTGCACCGGCATGATCCAATCGCCGAACGGGATCATCTTCGCGCCGAGCCGCAGCTGCTCTTCGTAAAGCGGCGTGGATTTTTGCCCGGGCGCAGTCACGAGCGCAAAGCTAGACGCCGCCCTCGGAGTGTCAACGAGACGGCGCACGCACTGCGTTCACCTGCTTGAAGAGCCGCGGCGATCCTCTAACGTGGTCGCAACGATGACCTTCCTCGATAAACTCGAGCGCCGTTTTGGTTTCCTCGCCATCCCGGGATTGATCCGCGCCGTCGTCGTCTTGAGCGGACTCGTTTTCGTTCTCGTTCAACTCAACAAGGGCTTCGATTCCTATCTCACGCTCGACCTTTCCCGGGTGCGCGCCGGCGAAGTCTGGCGCCTGGTCACTTATATTTTCGTGCCCCAAACCGCGCACTTTTTGTGGGTCATCGTCGCGCTCTGGTTTCTTTGGTTCATCGGCGACGGCCTCGAGCGCGCCTGGGGCCCATTCCCGCTCACCCTCTATTTTTTTGTCGGCATGATCGGCACGACCGTGGCCGCGCTCATTTCCGACAGCCAGTTTTCCAATCAAATGCTGTTCGCCAGTTTATTCTTCGCCTTCGCGCACTTCTATCCCGAGGAAGTGATTTACGTTTTCTTCATTCTGCCGTTGAAAATAAAATGGGTCGCCTGGATTTACGCGGCGTTCCTTCTTCTTGGGTTCGCGGTCCAACCCAATTCCTATCGCATCTCTCTGATCGCGGCTCTGAGCAATTACCTCATTTTCTTCGGACCCGGAGTGATTGGGCAATTTCGCCAGCGAACGGAAATCGCCGGGCGCCGGCAGCGTTTTGAAATGCAATCGCGCAGCGACGAAGAGCCGCTCCATCGTTGCGCCACTTGCGGGGCCACCGAAGCGACCGACCCGAATCTCGAATTTCGCGTGGCGCGGGACGGCGAAGAATATTGTATCGCCCATTTGCCACGGCCGATCGACGCAACGGTGTGAGACGGACCGCGCCGCCGCTTGACCCACTTCCGCTTGCCCCGGACACTCACGCGATGAGCGAAAACGTCGCTGCGTTAGTTCCCGAACAAGGCTGGCATTGCTTGCATCTTTATTACCGGATCGAGCACGGCCAATGGCAACTGTTCAGCGCCGAGGAACAGCGCGCGGCCAAAGTCGCGCTCTCTGCTCTCGTTCAGGAAATTCGCGCGCTCGACTCGACCCAACTGCTCACGCTCAGCATCGTCACGCCGAAAGCGGATCTCGGTTTCATGTTGATCACGCCCGATTTGCACACGGCGAATCGGATTGAAAAACGACTCACGCTCGCGCTCGGCGCCGATGTTCTCGTGCCGGTTTACAGTTATCTTTCGCTCACGGAAGAGAGCGAATACGCCACCTCGGATGATGAATACGCGCGCACCGTCGAGACGGAACAAAATCTGAAACCGGGCTCAGCGGAATTCGAGCAAGCGATGACTACATTCCGCGAGCGGATGGCAAACTACCGGCGCGAACGCGTTTATCCGACGCTGCCCGACTGGCCAGTCGTTTGCTTTTATAATATGAGCAAGCGTCGCGGCGAGCGGAGCAATTGGTACGCGCTTCCCTTCGGCGATCGGCGTCGTCTCATGGCCGGGCATGCCAAGGTCGGGCGCGAGTTTGCCGGCAAAATCAAGCAGCTCATCACTGGCTCGAGCGGACTCGATGATGCGGAATGGGGCGTGACTCTTTTTGCGCGCGATACTTTTCAGATCAAAGCGATCGTCTATCAGATGCGCTTCGACGAGGTGAGCGCGGCCTACGGCGATTTCGGTGAATTTTACATTGGCCTGCAACTGCCGCTCGACGAACTATTCCGCCGGTTGCAGCTTTAACGCCCTCGAGGATGGGTGACAGAGCGGTCTATTGTGCACGCCTGGAAAGCGTGTGTGCCGAAAGGCACCCGGGGTTCGAATCCCCGCCCATCCGCCATCGCCCCTGATCTAGCCGTCGCTCTTTTCCCCGGAGCGGCGCGGAAGCACCTGAATGTTTTGCCGCATCTTCACGATGCTGGCAGCCGGAAGAACGCCGCGGAAATTTGCCGTTGGATAAATAATGCAGTCGCGCCCCAGGACCGAGCCGGGATTGATCACGGCGTTACAGCCGATCTCTGTGCGATCGCCGACGATCGCGCCGAATTTCGTCAACCCGGTTGCGATATCACCATCGGCCGCGCTGACGTGGATTTCGCCGTGATCGAGCTTCACGTTGGAGAGGATCACGCCCGCGCCGAGATGCGCGCGATAACCGAGGATCGAATCGCCCACGTAATTAAAATGCGGCACCTGCGCTTCATCGAACAGAATGCAATTTTTGAATTCACACGAGTTCCCCATCACTACGCCGTCACCCGCGATCACATTCTCCCGCACGTAACAGCCGCTGCGGATATGACAATTCCCGCCGATCCAGGCCGGTCCTTTTAAGACCGCGCCTTGCTCGACGATTGTTCCAGGACCGACGAAAACCGTGTTGCTGATAAACGGCTTTCCAATGAGTTCGCCCAGCACTGCCGGCTGTAAACGAAATTGCAAATAACTCGCGATCTGCCCGAGCGCGTCCCAGACATATTTTTGTCCTTCGAACAGCTTCGGATGCGCCGTGCGTTCGAGATCCAAGAATTCCGCGGGCGCAAACATGTTTTAAACTCCGCCGCGTCGCGCGATTTTTTGCCCATCTTTTGTATCGCGGGCTTCCCAGCCCCGCGCGGCGAGCTCGTCGCGCAATTCATCACTTTTTCTCCAGTCTTTGGCAAGCCTCGCTTGCGTCCGCGCCTCTGCCAGCTGCGCGATCTCCGCCGGAATCTTGCTTTCCTCTTTTCCGCCCACCGCCAGCACGCGATCGATTCGCTCCCACCATTGCAGCCACGCCTTCGCTTTGCTCGAATCTATCTCATCCAGATCGAGCGCACGATTTGTCTCGCGAATCGTTTCGAAAAGGAATCCGAGCGCGCCGGAAATGTTAAGATCATCATCTAAAGCATCTTCAAATCCCGAGCTCTCTTCAATCGGATGTTGGGCGTTGGATGTTGGATGCTGGACGTTTTCTTCTCCCGCTCTTTCCCGCAACCGCGCCGCCCAATCATCAATCCGTCCCAACGCCTGTCGCGACTCCTCCATTCCTTCCCAGGTAAAATTCAGCGGGGCGCGATAATGCACCCGCAACAGCGCATAACGAATCTCGCGACCGCTGTAACCTTTCGCGAGCACATCGCGCAGCGTATAGAAATTGCCTAACGACTTGGACATTTTTTGCCCATCCACCATCAGATGCGCGCAATGCAGCCAATAGCGCACAAATTTTTTCCCGGTGCACCCCTCGGTCTGCGCGATTTCCGCTTCGTGATGCGGAAAAATATTGTCCACCCCGCCGCAATGAATATCGAGCTGGTCGCCCAAAAGTTGCGTCGCCATCGCGCTGCACTCGATGTGCCAGCCGGGCCGCCCATCGCCCCACGGGCTTTTCCATCGCACCGGCCCGTCCTCGCCGTCCCACGCTTTCCAAAGCGCGAAATCGCCCACGTGCTCTTTGTCGTATTCATCGCTCTTCACCCGGCCGGTCGAGCGCAGCTCGGATAAATCGAAATGGGCCAGATGTCCGTAAGCGGGAAATTTCTTGATCCGAAAATAAACCGATTTGTCTTCAGCCTGATAAGCGAGCCCGCGCGTCATCAGGGTTTCAATCATCGCGATCATCGCCGCAATCTCGCGTTCGCCGGTCGCTTCTGGAAAAAAATCAGCGCGCTTGATTCGCAACGTCTCCAGGTCTTCGAAGAACGCCCGCTTGAAAGGCAAAGTAAATTCCCGCAGCGGAACACCAGCCGCGCGCGATCCGCGGATCGTCTTGTCGTCCACATCGGTGACGTTCATCACCCGGCGCACCCGATAGCCGCGCAACTCGAGATGGCGCTGCAGCAGGTCCTCAAAAAGATAAGCGCGGAAATTTCCAATGTGCGCCTGACTGTAGACCGTCGGTCCGCAGGTGTACATCTTCACTTCGCGGTTTGCGGGATCAAGCGGACGAAATTCTTCCAGTTCGCGTGAGTAGGTATTGAAAAGTCGAAGTGGCATTATCGTCTCCTGTCGAACGAAGTCCGGATATCTCTTACTGGAATCTTGCGCCTGCATCCGCATCTTGAATGCTTCGCCCAGGAATCACAAAGCGATCGGTGCTCACTCCTGCTCCACCGTCGCCACCGCCATCGCCGCCATTCCTTCCCCGCGACCGATCGCGCCTAACCCTTCATTCGTCGTTGCTTTAATGCTGACGCGCATCGCATCGAGATGGAGCGCAGTCGCGATTTTCTCCCGCATCGTTACTAAGTGTGGCGCGATCTTCGGTGCTTCTGCGATCAAGGTCGCGTCCACATTTACCGGGCGCGCCCGCCGTTCCCCGAGGAGCGCGTTCACCCGTTGCAATATTTCCAGGCTGCTGATTCCACGAATCGATTCGTCCGTGTTCGGAAAATGATGGCCGATATCGCCTTCACCGATCGCGCCCAGCAACGCGTCCGCGATTGCATGGCAAAGAACGTCCGCGTCGGAATACCCGTCGAGTCCGCGCTCGAATGGAATCTCCACGCCGCCTAAAATTAATTTCCGCCGCGGCGCAAGACGATGCGCGTCGTAACCAATGCCACATCTGATCATGCGTTTTAAATTCCCAAATCGATCACGCCATTCGAGGCGACGACGCTGTATTTGTCTTTCATGTCAGGGCGCGCTTTCATCTCCACCGTTCCGCCCGCACTCTCCACCAGGATCCAGCCGGCGGCGATGTCCCAAAGACTGATCCCTTGCTCGATGTAAGCATCGAATCGTCCGCAAGCCACATACGCCATATCGAGCGCCGCACTTCCCATTAGCCGGCATTTGCGCGCGCGATGCACCATTTCCTGCAGAAGCGGCAGTCCGGCTGCAATCGTCACGCCCGTCTTCGAAAGACCGACCGAAATCACTGCTTCGGAAAGATCGGCCCGTTCGCTCACCCGAAATGGTTTTCCATTCAGGGTCGGTTTTGCGCCTTTCTGCGCCGTCCAAATTTCTTCCCGCATCGGATCGTAAATCACGCCCACAATAATTTCGCCTTTGTATCGGAGCGCAATCGAAACGCAAAAGTGCGGGATGCCATAAAAATAATTGACGGTACCGTCGAGCGGATCGACCACCCATTGATGATCGCTCGCTTGGTCGCCCACGATTCCCTCTTCCCCATAGAGCGCGTGCTCCGGAAATTTTTTCAGAAGCGACTCGGTGATCAAGGTCTGGGTCCGCACATCGATCTCCAGCTTGATGTCGTGCGCCTCGGATGAATTGATTCGGAGCGGCTGCTGAAAATTCCGGCGAAGCAATTCGCCGGCGGCATTCGCGGCATCCACCGCCGCGTCGAGGTAATGGGTCATGAAAATTTGAGCCGGCTCAGGGTAACTGCTCGTTACCGCCGCTCAACTGGAGCTCGACAAAAAAAACCGGGAGGAGAAATGAATCCCCTCCCGGGTTAAGGGTTTGGGTTTGGAACTACGAAAATCCGTAGTCGTTACCGGATGGAACTAATGTTTCTTTCCGGATTTCTTAGCCGCCTTTTTCTTGGCGGGTTTTTTCGCTTTTTTCTTTGTAGCCATCGACTATCCCCCCTTTCGGTCCGCTAACGCGGTGGGTGTGTGAAGGATTGTTTACACTTCACTTACATGTGTCAGTTAATCATCACGATTTTTTTGTCAAACATTTTTGTGATTTCTTTGAAATTATTTTCACGAGCTCGCGCGCGATAATTTTTTTCTTCGCGCGCGAAATTGCTTTCATTTCGCCATCAGGAAAAAAAATCGTGACGGCATTTTCATCGCTTTCCATTCCGGATTCGCTCCCGCTCACGTCGTTCGCGACGATCATGTCGCAATTTTTCGCGGAGAGTTTCTTTCGCGCGTTCGCTTCCAGATCGTGCGTCTCCGCCGCGAAGCCGACCACAAAGTAGCCGCGATTTTTTTTGGGGAGCGAAGCGAGAATGTCGCGAGTCGGAATCAATTCGAGCGCGAACGGTTGTTTTTCCTTTTTCATTTTTTGGGGCGCGAGCACGGCCGGCTTGTAATCCGCGACCGCTGCACACATCACTAGCACATCGCATTCCTTCACCGCGCGTTGCACCGAATCGTAAAGTTCATCGCTGGTTCGGATCGAAATAAATTCCGCGCCGGCTGGCGGCGGAATGCACGCTGGCCCGGAGATCAGCGCAACCTCGTGTCCGGCTTCGAGCGCTGCTTCCGCGATGGCGTATCCCATTTTTCCCGAGGAACGATTGCTGAGGAAGCGAACCGGATCGATTGGTTCTCGCGTCGGACCGGCGGTGACGACGAACCTCACGCGATCAAATTATCCTGGCGCGCGAGGAGGAACTCGGCCCGAAACGCGATGTCGTCCACTTTCCACAAACGACCCATCCCTTCGTATCCGCAGGCGAGCATTCCTTCTTCCGGTCCGATGAACTCGACGCCGCGCGCTTTCAGCGTCTCAACATTTTTTTGAGTGGCGGGGTGCTCCCACATTTTCCCATTCATGGCGGGCGCGAGCAGAATCGGCGCGCGAGTCGCGAGGGCGATGGCGGCAAGCGGATGTCCCGCCAAACCGTGGGCAAGCTCAGCAATGACATGAGCGGTGGCCGGCGCGATGATGAGAAGACTGGCGCGATCGGCCAGCCCGATGTGACCCGGCCGCCAGTTTTCTTTTTCATCGTAGAAGCTGGTCGTGACCGGATTCTTTGAAAGCGTTTGCAAGGTGAGCGGCGTGATGAACTCAAGCGCATCGCGCGTCATCACCACAAAAACATCGTGGCCTTGCTTGACGAGCAGACTGGCGAGCTCGGCGGATTTGTAGGCGGCGATCGAACCGGTCACGCCGAGCACAACGGATTTCGAGTTTCGCGTTCCGGATTTCATCGCGGTGTATCACCCCAAAACGAGACGTCTGCTCAGGTACCGTTCCGCGCCCATGATGTGGCGGAACTTCTGCAAATCCTCTTCCATCGATTGGCTGATGATCGTGTAGCGATAATCGCGCCAGAGCTCCATCTCGCGCGCCGCCGTTACGATCCGCAGCTCGATTTGTTCCGCCGTTTCGGTTCCACGTTTAGTTAGGCGGCGCCGCAATTCATCAAGATCGGGCGGCATGATAAAAACATCGCAGAGCGCTTGCCGGATCGTCGGATCGTCGAAAGCGCGAATGGCGGCCGCGCCCTGAATATCGACATCGATCAAAACGTCCACGCCATTTTGCAGATTAACCAGAAGTGGTTTGCGGAGGGTGCCGTAATAGTGGCCGTGGACGTTCGCATACTCGAGGAATTGGCCGGCGGCCACGCGAGCCGCGAAATCTTCCTCGGAAAGAAAATGATAATCGTCGCCCTCGATTTCGCCCGCGCGCGGCGGCCGGGTCGTGCAGGAAACAGAATAAACAAAATCGGGCGTTTGCCGGAGCGCGTCGCAGAGCGTGGTCTTGCCCGCGCCGGAAGGCGCCGAGACGACGAATAAAATTCCGGTGCGGCTGAATTGTTTACTCAAGGTTTTGAATCTGCTCCCGGATTTTTTCCAAGGTTGCTTTGCAGGCGACGACCCGCTGGGAAATGGCGGCATCGTTCGATTTCGCGCCGAGTGTATTCAATTCACGAAAAATTTCCTGGGTAATGAATTCGAGCGTCCGTCCGACCGGCTCGTTCTTGCGCAGATGATGGGCGAACTGGGCGAAGTGACTTTCGAGGCGCGTCATTTCCTCGGAAATGTCCGATTTGTCGGCGAAGAAAATGACCTCCTTGACCAGCC
>DASXNS010000131.1:0-9337 GCA_036494865.1 Chthoniobacterales bacterium
GTAGCCGAGCGTTTTCTTTCCTTCGACGCGATACGGCTCTTTCAACGTGGACATATCAAACCAGCCTTCCGCCGCTTTGCGTTTCGCGATTTCCGCCCCGCAATCGGTGATGAGGCCGTCGATCAGGGTCACGTGGGCGCCCAGCTCTTGGCATTCGATCACGTTCGCGCGCGGAGTGTCGCGCGGCATGAAGATGTGCGCTTCGAGTCCGGCCCGTGCCGCATAAGCGGCGAGCGCGCCGCCGGCATTCCCAGCTGTCGGAACCGCGAGTTTTTTCGCGCCAAGATATTTCGCCATCGAAACCGCCACGGCCATGCCGCGGGCCTTGAAGCTCTGGGTCGGATTTTGCGCTTCGTCTTTCACCCAAAGATTCGTTAGGCCGAGCCCGCCGCCGAATCGCGCGGCCCGCAGCAGCGGCGTGCCGCCTTCACCTAACGAAACCGGCTCGACTTCGAGCGGCAACGGCAAAACTTCGCGATAGCGCCATAAAGATTTGTCGCGCCCGGTGAGAGATTCGCGGGTCAAGACCTGGCCGGCCGCCGCGAGATCGTAAACCGGAAAGAGCGGCTTCCCGCAGACGGTGCAAAGATTTTGCAGCCGCGTCCAATCGTGCCGCAGCCCGCACGAGGTGCACGCAAGATGGGTCAGAAACATGGAACAAATAAGCGCAACACCTCCGCATGAAAAGCGCAACTCGGCCGCTCCGAAAATTCCGGGTTCCATCCATGCGCATCCGTCGCTAAAAGAACAACGCACTTCGCGCCGCCGATGAATCAAACCGCATCCAAGCCAACGATACCGGCAACGCGCCGCCGATGGTATCGGCCGTCGCTGACGACTCAGATCCTGATCGGGCTTGTGGTGGGTGGATTAATCGGGTGGATCGAGCCGGAGTGGGGGAACAAGGTTTATTTTCTCCGCGACATTTTCCTGAACCTGATCAAGTCGATCATCGCGCCGCTGGTTTTTTCCACGCTCGTTGTCGGCATCGCGGGCGGCGGCGATTTGCGGAAGGTGGGCCGGATGGGCCTGAAAGCGCTTATTTATTTTGAGGTGGTCACTACAGCGGGATTTTTTATCGGCCTAACGATTGTGAATTTCACCCGGCCGGGCGCGGGGATCATTCTCGCCCCGGGCGGTAGTCAGATGGTGAAGGCGATTGGCGAAACTCACCCGAAGACGCTGATCGAAACGTTAGTGCATGCTTTCCCAGCCAGCGTGATCGACGCGATGGTGCGGGGCGATATTCTCCAGATCGTCGCGTTCGCGCTCCTCTTCGGGATGGCGGTATCGGCGGTCGGCGAAAAAGGGAGGCCGATCATTCGCGCGATGGAAAGTCTGGCGCAGGTGATGTTCAAGTTCACGAACTACGTGATGATGTTCGCCCCGATCGGGGTGGGCGCGGCGATGGCGCACACAATCGGGACGCAAGGGCTCGGGGTGCTGGTGAATCTCGGCAATCTGATTTTGTCGTTCTATCTCGGGCTGGCGGTTTTGCTCGTGCTCGTTTTCGGGTTCACGGTCGCGATCACGCAGGTGCCGCTGCAGCAATTCCTGCTGGCGTTGCGGGAGCCGGCGGCGATCGCGTTCGCGACGACGAGCAGCGAATCGGCGATGCCGAAAGGAATGGAGGCGATGGAACGGCTCGGGGTGCCGAAGCGCATCGTCGGATTCGTTATGCCGACTGGTTATTCATTTAATCTGACCGGCTCGGCGCTCTATCTCGCGATGGCGTCGATCTTCGTCGCGCAAGCCGTGGAAGCGACTACCGGCCGCCATATGGGACTCGGCCAGCAAATCATGATGATGCTTACTTTCATGGTGACCTCGAAAGGGGTGGCCGGCGTGCCGCGTTCTTCGCTGGTCGTGCTGCTCGCGACCTCGCAAGGTTTTCTTCCGGCCGATCTCGCGCCGATTGGGGTCGCGGTGATTTTTGGAATCGACGAGCTAATGGACATGGGCCGCTCGTGCATGAATCTGCTCGGCAATTGCCTGGCGACGGTGGTGGTGGCGCAATGGGAAGGCGATTTCGATGCAGCGCGCGCTCGCATTTTCGGAACGCCGAGGGAAGCGGAGCTGGATTTGGCATCGGGCGAGGTCGCGTTCGCGGAAGCAGCGGCGCGAGGCGACTGACGGGACGCAATTCCGCGCAATGGCATCAGCGCATCACTTTCCGCCGAAAAATTTCCGGAACGACTGGAAGATGCGGTTAGGCAATGCGCCGGCCTTTTGTCCCATATCCTGCAGCTTCTGCGCAAACTGCGTTTGAGTTCCGCCATGAATTTCGCAAATCACCTGCGGCACTTTGTCATCCGGCAAAGTGATTTCATAGGCCGTGCCGGCCGCGCTGCAGCCCGTCGTGGCGAGATGATTGGAAATGGAACAAACCGTCGCGCGCGCCATCGGCATGGTCGGCTGCAACTCCTCCGCGGGATAACGCTGCGCTGCTTTCGTCATCACCTGCGTCCAGACCGGCAGCGCCAGCGCCGCGCCGTAGCCGTGCGGAATGATCGTGACCGGTTGATCGAACCCGACCCAAACGCCGCAGGTGAGCGTGTTAGTGTAACCGACGAACCACGCGTCTTTGTAATCGTTGGTCGTTCCAGTTTTGCCGGCAGCGGGGAGTTTGAAACCTAACGACTTCGCGCTCGCCGCGGTTCCAGTCGTCAAGACCTCTTCCATTAATTGCGATGTCATCCAGGCCGCGCTGGGATCGATCGCGGGGATCGCGACATGCGCCGCGCGATAAATCGGGTTGTGATCCTGATCGTCGATCCGCTCGATGATGTAAGCCTGTTTGCGAATGCCGGCGTTGGGAAAAATCGTGTAGGCCGCAGTGAGATCTTTCAAATTTGTCTCGAAGGAACCGATGTAAATCGCCGGGCCATGCGGAATATTTTCGCCGAGCCCGACGGTGGTCGCGACTTTTTGCACATCATCGAGACCGGCGATTTCGCCCACGCGCACGCTCATCGTATTGCGGGAATGGATCAGCCCGTAGGAAACCGGCTGCACGCCGCCATAAGTGCCGTCGGAATTTCCCGGCGCCCAATTTCCCGCGCCCTGAATTTCGCCCGGCTCGATCGGGCCGTCGCTGATTGCGGCGCCCGGCAGAAGTCCGTGGGTGAACGCAACCGCGTAAACGAAAGGTTTAAACGAAGAGCCGACCTGCCGATTCGCCGGCGGCAAGGCGCGATTGAATTTGCTCTGCGCATAATCGCGTCCGCCGACCAATGCGCGGATGCCGCCGCTCGCGTTGTCGATCGCGACGAGCGCGCCTTCGAGATACGGCATCGATGAGTCTTCGCCTTCAGTTGGCGCCCGGTAATTTGCTTTCGTCGGATGACGGAAATTCGGCTGGCGCTCGATCTTGCTCAGCTGCGTTTCGAGCGCCTGCGTCGCGCTCGTCTGCATCGCCGGATCGAGCGTGGTGTAAACGTAAAGGCCGCCGTTATCGATCTGGTCGGCGGTGAGCAGCAAATTCAAATCGCGCTGGACCGCGTCCATCGCATAATTTTCCTGGACCTGCGACAGGCGCTTCGGTTGGGAAGTGACTTTGGCGAGCTTCGCCTCGCTCGCCTGCGTGAGGTTGATTTTTTTCAGCTCAAGCATGCGATCGAGGACGGTGTTGCGCTGAAGCGCCGCGCCTTCGGGATTCTTCAGCGGCGAAAAACGATTCGGGCTGCGAATCAAACCGGCCAGAAGCGCCGATTCCGGCAGATTTAGTTTCGCCGCATCTTTGCCAAAGTAAGCAAGAGACGCCGTCTGCACGCCGTAACAGCCGGAGCCGAAATAAATTCGATTCACGTAGAGCTCGAGAATTTGCTGCTTCGTGAATTCGCGCTCGATCCGCAGCGCCACCATCGCTTCGAGAAGTTTGCGGCTAAGGGTGCGTCCACCAAGCGGAAGGCTGTTGCGGGCGAGTTGTTGGGTAATGCTGCTCGCGCCTTCCTTCGCGGAGCCGCTCATCAAATCGCGGGCGAGCGCGCGCGCGACACCGCGCCAATCAATCCCGCCGTGCTCGAAGAATCGGGTGTCCTCCCGCGCGAGCAGCGCGTCGATAAAAAAGGGAGAAACTTCGTTGAGCGCGACTTTGAGGCGATTCGCGCCCGCCAGCCGGCTATATATTTTTCCATCGACGTCGAAAACGGTGTTGCGTTCCGGCATGTTGCCGACCGTTTTCATGTCGAACGTCTGCGCCCAAGCGGCGTAAAAAAGGATCACGCCCGAAACCGCGGCGAGCGGCAGCGCGAGTAAGCCGAGCTTCCATGGAAAGCGGCGGCGTTTTGCTGGGCCGCCTTTTTTTGCCGAACCGGCGCGAGCGAACAGATACATCGTCAAAAGTTAAATCGTTAAAGCGTCAACCCGGGCGAACGCTTCAACCATCCAACACTTCAACGATTTTCAAAAACGCATCCGCACTTCGCTCTGAGGCTGCTCGTGCGCACAAGGGGAATCAATCGGCACGCCCGTATCGGCGGCGCTCGGCTGGACCAATTTGTGATCGATCAAATATTCTTCCACTTCTTCGCCGCTAATGTCGGCGAGCATCTTCTCGTTGATCTCAACACAGGGCGACAACGGCTGGCCGCTCTTGGTTTCCATTTCCCAGCGAAACGCAGGATTCTGGATGATGTCCTTTTCCGTGAACGGCAGATTGTACTTGGCGAGCACAGCGCGGACGCCGGCGCTCCAGCCGCAGGAAGTTTTCAGGTAAGCGGTAATCTTTGGGGTATCCATTCTTTAAAGTAGCATGCGGCGTGCATCTTCAAACCCATTTCACTCACCCTTGCCTTGAGCCGCCCTGCCGGAATCTCCGCCCTTCTCCGGTTCGGAGATTCCGGCCACCCATTCGCGGCCCGCTTGGCGCTACCGGCGAAAAGCTAGATTTTGTGACGGAGCGGCCGGATGCACTGGGTCAATTTTCGCATTCCTAATTGCAGCCGCGTCTTCACTGTCCCCAGCGGCGTCCCGGTCGTGGCCGCGATTTCGCGTTGGCTCATCCCGTTAAAATAAGCGAGCTCGACTGCTTCACGCTGAACGCGCGGAAGGGCTTGCATTTGGTGCTCCAGAAAACGCCGCAGATCGGTGTTGGAAACTTCGGCCGCAGTCACGCTACTGTGCGCCGGCGCGACCGGTTTGATTTCATCCTCGAAACGCTGTTTGGCCCGCCGATAACTGTCCCGGCGGCGGACCCGATCAATCGCGCGCCGCCGCGCAATCGTAATCACCCAACCGAGTGGTTTGCCGGCTTTCGGCGAATAATTGTGCGCCTCGCGCCAGATCTGCAGAAACGATTCCTGCAAGACATCATCAGCTTCGGATTCCTCGTGAACCACGCTGCCGATCAATGCTCGGAGCGAGCGTGAGTAGCGCGAATACAATTCCTTCAGCGCAGGTTGCTGACGCTGCGTGATTTTCTCCATGAGTATTTCGTCGCCGATGGACGAAGCGCTCGCGGACCCGTCGTATTGCGGAAGAATTTCAGGAAATAATGCCATGGCTCGCACCATCCCGGCTCCTCCTAAAACCGGCAATCAGCGAAGCGGCGCATCAACTCGTAGGTAAAATGCCGATGCCTTCTCCCCTCGGCGCGAACGCTTCGCGAGGATCATTTAGGGATTTGACCTATGCCGGTTTTCGCCCCGCCGGTCCGATGATCAATGTCGGAGGAACCGGTGAGCGCCCGCAGTCGCCGGCATAAATCGTCAGCCCGCCCTGCGGCGGTTTGTCCGCCGGAACGAAACAATGGAGGTGCAACATTTTGGAGCCGCCGTTTGTGCTCACCCGCTTGAGCTGTTCGCCCTCGACCGTCGCGTGGGCAAGATAACCATAAGCGCCTCGCCCGTTGGGTCGAAGATAACTGAGGGCACCTGCTGCATCGTGCGGATGGTTCGGCAAAAGCCCGCCGTAAACGCGGACGCCGTTCAGGAGCATCCGAAATGTGGTGGGATGAGCGAAGGAATCCGTTTGCGGCGTGCCCTCCCGCCGCGCGGATGCTTCGCAGAGCACCCCGATCTTCGAGGCGTGGAGCAGATCGCCTTTCTCGAGGGGAAATTGCCACTCGAAAAAACCATGGCCGCTGCCGGCGCAGGCGCCGTTCGCTTCGGCCAGCGCCCGCTCGGTGTTTCCATCGCTCCATTCCGCCGCGCTCCACCCGTGTGCTTCGGCGCGAAGAACCAGGCCATGGTCAGTTTCCTCGCGCGCTGGAAAACCGCCATCCACGAAAAGCTGCACGTAATTGCGGGCGAGGAGAACGCCATCCTTCGTCATCGCGCGGACCCAGAGCGTGCAGAGCATTGTCTCCCTCGGCAATCGCACTCGGATTCGGTCGGCGGGTTCGACCCGATATTGCGGAAAGGCAATTGCTTTCTGGCCATGCGCGAGACGGTCATGCGCCCAGCCTAACGAGTCGATCCCGCTCAAGCTCCAGTAAAGCGTCACCTCCTTTCTTTCGCGTCGCGCAAAGTGGGAAGAGAAAACATCGATCTCCACTTCTTCGCCCGGCGCGTAACGCGCGATGGGGGGCGCGTCGATCGGCAGGACGTCGCCCTGATTCACAATCGTCGGATCGTAACCAAAAGTTTTCGGAGTCCGATCGTAATTAAGAAAACCGTTTCGTTCCCATTCCACATCGTGCAGCTCGGTAAAAATGTAGGCCGATAATTTTCCGTGCCGTCGCAGTTCATTCGTCAGGAATTTGAAACTCCAGCTGATATCGATGTCGCCATCGAGCGCGCCGACGCCGCCGTACTCGCTGTTGATGAGAGGCTGCGAACCCTGCTCGAATCCGGCGGCGTAATTAAAGTGCGACCCGGCGTAAGTTTCCTGCACGACCTCGGCGATGTGTGCCTTGGCGCGCCGGTAGTCACTCATATAGAAGTGCCACGAGTTCACATCCGTCCGTCCGTGCCCGTAATTTTTTAGATGCTCCCAGGCGACAACGCTCATGTCCTCGACCAGCCGAGTTGGATCGAGCGACTTCGCAACGCTCCACATTTCCTCCACCCAGTTGAAAGAAAGTTCGTTGTCGAACTTCGCCTCGCTCGACAAAACCGGCGTCTCGGTCAGCGGCGGTTTCGGATTGATCAGCTTTACAAACTCGGACTGGCCGCCGAATCCCCAGGTCTCATTAAACAAACACCAACCGATGATCGACGGATGATTGAAATCGCGGCGAATCGCGCCCCGCATCGTTTCTTCAAAACGCCGTCGTCCGATCACGGTGTCGCCGCCTTCACCGAAATTTGGAAAATCGGCGAGCAACAAAATGCCGAGCGTGTCCGCATAATAAAGAAGGAGCGGATCGTCGATCTTGATGTGAATCCGCAGCAGATCGAAGCCGGCCCGCTTCGCATAGGCGATATCGTCCTTGAGCACCTGCACATCTCCCGCGGTGTAAACGCCGTCGGGGTGATACGATTGATAGAGCGCGCCGCGCAGATAAATCGCCTCGCCGTTCAGGCAAAGCGCGGCGGGGGCGGCGGCGTCCTCGGATGCTTTTGTCGAGATGCTGCGCGCACCGAAATAACTTTGCACCACGTCGTCGTCGCCAGATTCCCCGGTCAAAGTGAAACGCACTTCGTAGAGCTTCGGATCGGCCGGGTCCCAGGCGATTGCTTTTTGCAATGGGATCGTTCCCGAGGCAACGCCATCGTGAACGGCAAGCGTCGCCAAAAAATGCCGGCCATCCGGAGCTTCCACGTCGATCGCGCATTCGCCTTCTCCCTGCGTAAAAATCTGGAATGCTGCTTCACTGCGCTCGAGATCAGTAGTGATCTCGAACCTTTCGATGAACGCCGCAGCGCGCGGCTCGAGAAACACTGTCTGCCAGATTCCACTGACGCTGCTATACCAGCCCCATTGTTTACCGACTGGCTGTTCGCGGTTGTCGGCCGGATCTTCGACCCGCAGAACGATGATCGCGCTAAGCCGGCCATCAGCCCTCTTCTCCAGGGCATCGGTCAGGTCGAATTCGAAGGGGATATAGCCGCCTTCATTGCGGCCCACATGAGTGCCGTTGCACCAGCCATCCGTGAAAAAATCAGCAGCGCCGACGGTAAGGATGATGCGCTTGTTCACCCAGTATTCGTTAGGCGGAACAACAACGGTGCGCCGATACCAGCCGACTTCAAAACGTGCCGCGTCGCGATAGTTGAAGCGATCCACTTCGAGCGGATTGCGATAAACGCGACGCGAAAAATAATTATCGTTTCCTGCGGCATCCGCCTCGCCCCAGGCCGCGAGAGATTCCCAGCAAAAGGGAACGGTGATCTGCTCGCCCCAGCGCGGGCCGCCCGGCACGAACCATTGCTGCTCGATGCCGGAACGATCCGGATCGAAACGAAATTCCCACGCGCCATTTAAATTCAACCAATCGACGCCGTGCACAAAACCGCGCTGGCGATCGGGCCGCGGATATTCGGGTCGCGGGAGAAAAGTGCCGGTCGCCATTCGCACTACGCATCGCGAGGGGCGACATCGCGCGCAAGATATTTCCGAAATAAGCGCCGCTCAGCGCCAGGTGACTGCCGCCCCGTCCGCCACCCGACAGACAAACGTCGCGGGAGAATGACCGGAGCGATGCGTATATTGCGCGCCGATCTGGCGAGCGACTTCGCCCGCGGCCGACGCTTGGACGAGCGTGACCGTTCCGCCGCCAAATCCACCTCCGGTCAAACGCGCGCCAAAAACGCCGGGCAGCGATTGCGCAATCTCGACCAGCAAGTCGAGCTCGGCGGTGCTGTTCTCAAAGTTGGTGCGCGAGCTTTCATGTGACGCGTCCATGAGTTCACCGATGAGGGCGCTGTTTCCGTTCTGCAAAGCTTCGACGGCCTGAGCTACCCGATCGATCTCTCCGACGATGTGCGCGGCGCGCCGATAAAGAACTGGATCGAGGGAGCCGCGCGCATCGCTCAGCCGCGCTGGTGTTACTTCGCGGAGGCTCGCCACGCCGAGCGCTTCCGCGGCCGCGACGCATTCCTCACGGCGCGCATTGTATTGGCTGCGCAAGAGATTGTGCTTGGCGCCGGAGTCCGCGATGACCAGCGCGAGTTTTGCCGGAAATGGAATCGTGCGGATCTCTTCAGTTTGAAAATCAAGATGCACGAGATGATTGGCGCGGCCGAATACCGCGGTCGCCTGGTCCAGCAATCCCGATCGCACGCCGACAAACTCGTTTTCCGCGCGCTGACAAAGTCTTGCCACCTCCATCGGCTCAAGATGAATTCCATTGAGAGCCATGAGAAAACCGGCCGTTGCCACCTCGAACGCCGCCGAGCTCGAGAGACCCGCACCGGCCGGAACATTTCCGGAAACCTCCGCGTTAAATCCGCTG
>DASXNS010000132.1:0-7813 GCA_036494865.1 Chthoniobacterales bacterium
GTGACGGTGCGAGGCAGAGTGAGAAACGCTGCCCAGATTCCCTGCGCCACGAGTGCCGCCGCCGGGACATTTTGCCGGTTGACCGATCCGATGCGGCGAAAAAATAAACGATCTCGCGCCATCGCGTAATAGACTCGGGCGCCCGCGAGAATGAGTCCGTTGTTGCAGCCGAAGGTGGAAATCATGATCGCGGCCGCCATCATCAGCGCTCCTGCCTTTCCAAGAATGGAATTCATCGCGGCCACCGCGACGCGATTCTGAGGCGCGTGCTGGATCTCCTCGAGGGAAAGAGTCGCCACATAAGCGAGATTCGCGAGAAAATAGAGGACGACGACGAGTGCGCAGCCGGCGAGAAGCGCGCGCGCCAGATTGCGGCCGGGATCGCGCACTTCGCTACCGATGAACGTCACGTTGGTCCACGCGGTTTGGGCGAAGAGCGGACCGACCATCGCCTTGCCAAAGAGCAGCGCGAGCGCGATTCCTCCAACGAGCGGAAAATCCGGCTGCGCATTTTGCGGGCTCCAGCCGTTGCGCCAGGAATTCCACCAATCCGCCGAACGCGCAGCGCTCTCCGCCTTCCAGCCTAACGACAGGCCGATCACAATCAGCGCGAGCAGCGCCGCCGTTTTCGCGAAGGTAAATGTGTTCTGAACAAACTTTCCGGTTTGGAGTCCGCGCGTATTTGTCCAAGTGAGCAACAGGATCACGCTGACGGCCACAGATTGTTCCGTGGAAAGACTAAGCGCGTAACCGCCGAAAAGATGAATTGGCCTAACGAGATATAGATCCGCCGCAATCGATGGCGCGAAGACACCAAGAAATTTCGCAAACCCAATCGCGACCGCGGCGATCGTGCCGGTTTGGATCACGAGAAAAAGCGTCCAGCCAAAAAGAAAACCGAGCGACGGGCCGTAAGCTTCGCGCAAAAAAACATAGACTCCGCCGGCGCGTGGCATCATCGCGGCGAGTTCTGAGCAGCAAAGCGCGCCGGTGATTGTCATCAGCCCCGCGACAACCCACGCCAGCAGCAGCCAACCCGGCGCGCCAACCAGCCGCGCCGATTCCGCCGAGGTAATGAAAATTCCCGAGCCAATCATCGAGCCGACGACAATCATCGTCGCATCGAGTGGACCGAGGGCGCGCCGCAAGCCGGCTTGCGACGATTCGCCCGCGCGTTCGTTAGGCGACGATCCGATCATGAAAATTTTGGCGGACTGAGAATCACGCCGGCCGTGGCCAGCTCCGACCGAAGATTGCGCGCAAATTCGACCGCCGCCGGCGTGTCGCCGTGAATGCAAACCGTGTCCACCCGAACGGCGATCTCCGTTCCATCGACTGCCCGAACAGTACCGTGGGCCAGCATTCGCAAAACGCGTTCCGCGCCCTCGATCGGATCGTGAAGCAAAGCGTCGGGTCGCGAGCGCGGAACAAGCGACCCATCGGCAAGATAATTGCGGTCGGCGAAAACCTCACAAGCGACGCGCAACTCCTGCGCTTCCCCTGCCCGCGAAAGCGCGCTTGCCCCCGGCGCGAAAAGAATCAGCCTTTTATCGATTGCAGCGATCGCGCGCGCGATGGCATCGGCGACAGACTCATCGCGCGCCGCCATATTATAAAGAGCGCCGTGCGGCTTCACGTGCTGCGGACGAATTCCAACCGAGGCCGCCAGCGCCGCGAACGCGCCGATTTGATAGGCGGCCAGCGCGAAAATATCGTCCGCGCTTATCGCAATTTCCCGCCGGCCAAAATTTTCACGGTCTTGAAAACTGGGATGCGCTCCGACCGCGACCCGCGCGGCTTGCGCGGCGAGAAGCGACGCGCGCATCATCGCCGGGCTGCCCGCGTGAAAGCCACACGCGATGCTGGCGGAAGTGACAAGACCGAGAAGCGCATCGTCCTGGCCGGCGCCTTCGCCCAAATCCGCATTGAGATCGAGCGAGAGATTCACGACGTGCGCAATTGCATTCCAATCCGGAAGCGCGCCAGATTTTCTTCGCGCTCGAGCAGAAGCTGCTGCGCTTCCACGAGAGTGACTTCGGAAAAACGAACGGAATCGCCCGGCCCGAGTTGCGCAGCAATCGGCAGGTCGACGGTGATCACGTGCGCGATTTTCGGATAACCGCCGATGGTTTGGCAATCACCGAGCAGAAGAATCGGCTCTCCGTTTGGTGGAACCTGGAGCGTTCCCGGAGCGACTGCTTCGGAAAGTAGTTCCTCGGAATCGGCGCGAATCAAACTTGTTCCCGTCAGCCGCGCGCCCATCCGATCGGAATCGGGCTGGACGATGAATTGTTCGCGCAGCAACGCACTTTGAGCATCCGGAGCAAAACGCGGCCAGTCGCTTCCGCGGATGATGCGCAAGAAGCGCTCGCCCTTTTTATTCGCGATCCACGGCGCGGGCGCCGACCATTCCGAAATTTTTCGCTCGTGCAATGCGTCGGTGATTCGATGCGTGCGTTCCGAAATATTTCCGAGAGGAAGAATTTCTCCATCGCTCAAGGGCCGGCCGTCGATCCCGCCAAACTTCCCGCGCAGATCGGTCGAGCGACTGCCGAAAACAGATGCGAGTTCTATTCCTCCCGAAATCGCCAGCCAGGCGCGGGAACCGCTTTCGGGCGCAGCGATGAGAAGTTCTTCATTCGCGGCGATAAGCCCCGCGTGCCCGGCGGGAAAATCGTTGTCAGCGATGCGAACTACAAAGGGACCACCACACCACGCGACGACCCGGTTATCGGCGAAGCGGAGACGCAGATTTCCAAGCGTCACCTCAAGACCGGCCGCGGATTCGTCGTTGCCGGCTAAGATGTTCGCGACCCGCAGCGAGTGCGGATCGAGCGCGCCGCCAACGACAACACCAAATCGCCGAAAACCAGCGCGGCCGAGATCCTGAACTGTGGTCAGAAACCCGGCTGAAGAAACCGAAACGTTCATCGCGACATTTCGTCGAATTCTTCGCGGGTGATTTGGCGAAATCGAACCCGATCGCCGGCGCGGAGCCGCGCGGGTGGATCGCGGCGGACATCGAAGAGTACCAGCGGTGTGCGCCCGATCACATTCCAGCCGCCGGGGGAATTTTTCGGATAAATTCCAGTCTGCGCGCCGCCAATTGCGAGCGAACCGGCCGGCACGTCGGTGCGGGGCGTGGCACGTCGCGGCGTCGCGAGCTCAGCCGGCAGCCCGCTCAAGTAAGGAAACCCAGGTGAAAAACCGATGCAATTTACTCGATAGGCCGCGCTGGCATGGCGCCGGATTATCTCCGTTCCGCTCAAGCCCGTCTGTTGTTCGACCTTGTCGAGATCGAGCGCGAACGCGCGATCGTAGCAAACCGGGACTTCGATCGCCGATGCTTCCGAGCGCTGCTTCTTTTTCGAAGAACCGGCGCTAATAATCGCCACGATTTTTTTCCGAAGCGATTCGAACGGATCGGTTGAGTCCGCGTTCATCGAGATCCGAACCGGATCGTAAAACACCGCGACGGTGGCATAGGCAGGAGCAAGCTCGATAACGCCTGGGATGGCGGCCGCTTCGAGAGCCTCGAGCACATCAAGCACCGCAGTCAGCGACCCGTCGGGATCGCGGGCAAAGTCAGCGACGACGCGGACGATCAGCGCCGAATCTCCCAGCGGCTGAATTTCCATGAGCGCCGCAGGGTTCAACGATCAGCGCCCCCGGACCGATCGTCGGCAGAGACGGCGACAGCGACTTCCTGGACAGATTTCTTTATTTTTTCGACGTTCGGATGGACTTCCTGAATCAAATCGTGCTCGGCTTTGGAGAGGCTCTCGATCCGTTTGGCAACCTCGTGCAAATCATGCAGCATTGTTTCCTGGCGCGAGGAAATGCGGTGCATCCACCAAAAACAGACGATCCAGCAGATGGCGCCGATCCAGCCGAGGATGAACGCCGCCGTTTGGATATCGAAACGCGTGTTCATCCGGCGCGCGATTTGAAATGTCGTATCATCCGGTTAATAGCACAGGATTAATCGCCGCACTTTTGGCGAAAGCCAACTCCGATGAACCGCCTCATTCCCATTGCCGTGAATCTCGCCGGAATGCTCGTGATCTATTCGCTCCTGGCGTTTGCACTCGTTAGGCTGGCCTGGCGGCGCGGCGGAATGCTTGCCGTGTGCGGCACAATAATTATCGCCGGGTTGTTTTGGATCGGGCCAGGCATGCTTGCGCCCGAGCGAAATTTTGCTTCCGCTTCCTCTTTCGCTTTTTGGTTTGTGAATTGGTTGGTTTCGGCATTCAGCGTCGTCCTCCTTAGTCAGGCGGCGAGATCGATTCCCCGCCAACTGGAAGATGCTGCCCGGATGGATGGCTGCGGCTGGTTCGGAACTTACTGGCATGTTATTTTACCACTCGTTAGGCAGGAACTGGTTCTGCTTGGCTTTTTTACCCTGCTCGGAACATCACTCCTCTCCGGGGCCGGTTTGATTACTGCCAGCGATCAACTTGGAGCGTGGGTGGCCCCATTGCGCTTCTTCGCCTCGATCGTAACCGGCTCGATTCTCGCCAGCCTTTCCGTGATCGTGATTTTTCTATTTGCGAATCGCGAATTTTTTCGCGGAAATGACCGCGGCGAATTCCCCAGCTATTGAGCGCGGGAAGCTTCGATCTCGATTTCGACCGCGACTTCATCCCCGATCATCGAAACCGCTTCGATGCTCTTACTCCACGCCAGTCCAAACTCCCGGCGGCTGATCGGTGCGGTCGTGACCCGCCAGCGCTGAGTTTGCCTGTCGGAGCCTTCAACGAGCTTGACCTTCAGTGTGATCGATCGGGTCACGCCATGCATGGTCAGATCTCCGACGATGTCGCCACTATTCGGACCAGTCTGCCTCAACTGTCGGCTCCTGAACGTGATCTCTGGGAATTTTTGGACGTTAAAAAAATCTGCACCACGCAAATGCTCGTCTCGTTTTGCAATCGCAGTGTCAATGCTGCCGGTCCGAATCGTGGCGATGACGGAAGAATTTTCCGGATGCTCCCGATCGAACTCGATCGTTCCGCTGAATTTCGTAAACTTGCCTCGGGCCGTGCCAAGCATGTGACGGACATGGAAAGCAATCGTCGAACGCGCAGGATCGAATTTGAAAACTTCATTCGCGCGAGCCGAGAAGCAAAAGATCGCCAGATAAGAACCGACGACAAAGATATAGCGACACGTTCTCATGGAGTTAAATGGTCGTTGCGCTGGTCGCGCTGGCAATAGTTTCAATCATAACGCGGACGTTACCCGGCAGATGCAAGAGTCTTGCGCAGGCTCACGCGTGAGTCCGGCAATCTGCCGAAAAGATTCGCCAGTGCGACTGCCGGATCGCTCTTCAGCATTTTCGTGTCATGCACGCCGGCGATTCGGGCCAGCTCGGTTTCGAAATGAAGGACGGCGCGCAGATTCGGATCCTTCTCGCTCAGATAAGTAAACGCGCGCCGAAGCAAGGCGAAGAGCTCCGGTTCGTGATGATCGGATTCGGTGCAGATTTCGATCAGCTCGACAAAATAGGAAGCGGTTTGGGTCCGCCGGAAATTTTCGCGGATTCCACCGAAGGGATTTTTCAAAGCCACTTCGGTCAGAGTATGCAGATTCGATTTTCTGCTGCGCGCGATTTGGATTTCCGCTTCGAAAAACAAATCCAGCTTACCGGCAAAAGGACTTTTCGCGCGCCGCGCGCCGCGCGCGACCGTCTGGATGCAGCCTAACGAGTCAGTGCACCAGGAGACGATGAGACTCGTGTCGCTAAGTTTTCGTTTGCGCAGGAGAATGGCCGTCGTGCTTTCCACGCCTCATTCTTAACTCGATTCGCCCGGGGCCGCAGCCATCGGCTCAACGCCAGGATCTCAGTCCCATTTTTTTACCTTCGGCCACAGTGCCTGGAGGCTCGTGTTCAAATCGCGGCACAAGAAAATATCGAAGTGCTCGTCGCGCCGGGAGTAGGGATGATAAGTTCGCCCCGCGACTTCCACGCTGGCAAAATGCTCGCGATCGCCCGCGCCGTCGCTCCCGAGCACGATCACGCTTTCGCCGGAATAGTTGCGCGGACCCCAATACCAGTAGTTTTGATGGTTACTAATCGCTTTCGGCAGTCCGTATTTTTTTCCAAAGAAATCGATCGCGCCCGCTTGGCCGTAACTGTTGGCGAAGATCGCAGTCGCGGCCCGTTGCTCCGCCGGAAGCTGGTTGTAAACGCGCCCAACTTCCCGCGCCATCTCTTCCCATCCGAACTCATCGGCAAAATGTTGAGGCAAGGGACCGCTCGGTTGGTTCTCGGCCTTCGGCGGCGCAAAGCCAATCGCTTTTTGATAACGGATATACGCCTCGGGTGAAAGAACCGGCGCCGCCATCGGTGCGAGCAAACACGTCGCCGCGATGAGGATGATAACGTAAAAGCCGCGGGTCCAACGAAACCTATCGCGGGTAATTTTTTCCATAGCCACAGCGCCGGCGGCGAAGAGCATCGGATAGGCGGAGGCGAGATAATAATTTTTTCCTCTCAACGCGATGAAGGCGATCAAAAGCAGTGTGTAAATCCAAGCGAGAATGCGATAGCGACCGCCGTCTCGATTTAAGAAAAGCCAGCCGAGGCCGCCGAACCAAAGCGGAAACAGAATTGGATTCATCAGCATCGCTTGATCGGCGATGAAGGCGAGCGGTGCGCGCACGACATCTCTCGTGGTGCCGCGAATATTGTGCATCAATTCGAGGAATGGGAAATTGTGGCGAATCAGCCAGAGCAAATTCGGGAGAAAAATCAGGAGCGAACAAAGCGCTCCGATCCAAATCCAGGCATTCGAAAAAAACCGGCGTTGCGGGGTGAGAAGGAGCGCGACGAAACTGCCAGAGCGAAAAAGGCGGTGGTGTATTTATTTTCCATCCCGAGCCCGAGAAGGAGGCCGAACCAAAACCAGTAGCGCGGCTCAGCGCGATTGATCGCGCGGACGACGCACCAGGTGCATCCGAGCCAGATGAGCGGCTCGAATGCGTTCATCGTCAGCCAATGATGGAAGAGCAGGAAAACTGGAGCGGCGATCACTCCGAGAGCAGCGAGCGCCTGTGCAAAAACGCCGCCACCCATTTCGCGCGCCAGTTTTCCAGCTAACCAAACCGTCGCCGCGCCCGCCAGCGCAGGCAAAAGTCGCAAGCCGAAGAGCGACTCGCCGAAAAGATGGCGCGCAATCCACGCGACGAACGCGATCAGAGGCGGTTGATCGACATAGCCGGAGGCGAGATGCTCGGAGCAGGCAAGGTAATACAGCTCGTCGCGAAAAATTCCGTAGCGTCCGGCGGTGAGAAGATGAAAAATCAGCTTCACGAGCGCGAGCGAGAACACGATCGCGCCGCCGCCGAAAGAACCATTAGCTGCGGATGGCCCGGCGCGGGTGAGGTGAATTGTCCTTTCCATTTCTTTCTTGCGCGGCGAAACGGCGTTCCATCAATCGCCGCTTTTGCGGATCGTGATGATGGCCGGCGTTTTCTCCGGCCGGTAAATGGAGGCTCCGTAAAAAATCGCCGCGATCTCTCCCCGCGCGTAACGCACTTTTTTCAGATCCGCGTCCCAGCGTTCGAGATAACTGCAGTTCGCGGTTTTTTTGCTGCCCAAAATCGGCACGTAGCGCGCATAGTCGATCGCAAGGAAAGCAGGTTCGCCCGGCAATGGGATCGGTGCGGCCCAATTCGGCGACAATCGCATAAATCGAAGACTCGTTAGGTCAAGTGCATAATCGGTATCGCCGTCGGTGCTGTTTAAATGGACGCCGAAGAAAGCAAGCCGCAGCGGCGGCTCGAGGAGAAAGCGATCCTCTTTTCCCTT
>DASXNS010000133.1:0-3065 GCA_036494865.1 Chthoniobacterales bacterium
TTTGAATCACCCAATCGCCAGTCTTCAGTTCCACGTATCCGTGCAAGAGTCGCCATGCCGTCAGCGGATTAATCTTCAACATTGCCGCCTGGACGGGATCGACTTGCGACGGAACAACCACCAGTTGCTCTGCCCTAACTGCGCAGGCTTCACGCCATGTTCCGAGGTCGTGCGGTAAGATCACCAGTGAACCGATTGTTAGCTTGCTAACGTTCTCTCCAAGCTCGGACACGATTCCCGAGCCTTCGAAGCCCGGAACCGCCGGGACTTCCCGTTTCCCCGGATATTTCCCTTCAATTGCATTCAAGTCCGCCGGATTGATTGGGGCGGCTTGCATTTCCACGACCACTTCGTCGGCTCCCGGCGTTGGCCACGGCTGAGATTCGATACGCAAGACATCTGCAGGATTTCCGTGCGTGGAATAGACCGCTACGTTAATCGTTTCCTTGCGCATGAATGTTCATCCTACCGCTGGCAGTGCGGCGAGCAATCTGCAAGCCGGCGCCCGCCTGGCTCTCGTCGGCCTCGCCGTCAATGTAGCCTTTGCCTTCATCAAAATCGCGGCCGGCGTTTTTGGAAATGCTTACGCGCTCATCGCTGATGGCATCGAATCCGCCCTCGACGCCGCGGGCTCGATCGTTATCTGGGGCGGGCTACGATTCGCCGCGCGTCCGCCCGATGCCACACATCCGTATGGCCACGGCAAAGCAGAACCGCTCGCTGCTGTTGTCGTCGCCCTTGGAGTTCTCGTGGCCGCCGCTGCTCTGGCGGTTGCGAGCGTTCGCGAAATTTTTCTACCGCATCACGGGCCGGCGCCATTTACTCTCTTCGTCCTCATCATCGCCGTCATCGTCAAGGAATCGCTGTTTCGCTCCGTCAGCCGACTCGGCCGCGCCATTGACAGCACCGCGATCACTACCGATGCCTGGCATCATCGCGCCGATGCCATTATTTCAATGGCGGCAGCTGTGGGAATTTCCATCGCGCTTGTCGGCGGCGAAAAATGGCAACGCGCGGATGATTACGCGGCCCTGTTCGCCTGTGCCGTTATCGCTACCACAGGGGCGCGGCTACTCGGCCCGGCGTTGCGCGAAATTCTCGATACCGCGCCGCGTGGTGAAATCAGTGAGAATATTCGACGCGCTGCACGTTCCGTCCCCGGCGTAATCGATCTCGATAAATGTTTCGTGCGCAAGATGGGGGTCTCCTATTACGTCGATCTTCACGTGCTGGTGAATGGCAGCATTTCCGTCCACGAAGGCCACGGGTTGGCGCACAGGGTGAAAGATGCGATCCGCGCCACAAATCCGCGCATCGCCGACGTCCTCGTGCACGTTGAGCCGGCAAATCCTCAACTGTAGCGGTGGTCTATGACCGCCGAATTGTTGTAGCTGCCGTCCTCACCGGCGGCAGAAATATTTTGAAGCCTCTGCCGCTGGAGACAGCGGCAGCTACAACGCATGAATGACCGCGCAAAGCGCGTCTGCCAATTTCGTTTTTGCGCGCGTGATTTGCTGCGAGAATTGCGCCAGCCGAACTGCAGACGCCGGATCGCGAGCAAGGTATGCGATTAAAGCGGTAAATTTTGTCCGCTGCGCTTCCATATCAAAAAGCACGTTTGGCGGAGCGGGAAAGGGTGCGGCGGGGGAATCGCTTATTACGCGCAATGCCAGCACCGGAATTGATCTGTCCGCGCAGAGGCGCGTAATCGTTTTCGTTTCCATGTCGATCGCGATGGCGCCGTGTTCGCGCCCGATCTCGTATCGGTCCACCGCAGGATCAATGATCCGATCCGCCGAATGAATTTTGCCAACAACGGCGCCGGGTAAAATCGCGCGCGCTTTCCGAGATAAATCAGATGCATCATCCGCAATCACGAGATCGCCCGGATGCAGTTCATCAGTTGTCCCACCGCAAAATCCGCTCGCGATTAACAATTCCGGCGTTTCCGCCCGCAAGAAATTGCCGAGACGCTCTTCGCATTTTGCCGCGCCGACCCCGGTGTGCACCACGCAGATGTCCGAGGTTCGATCCTCCACGTTGCCGCGTACTACTGCCCCATCGCGCCTGACATTTTTTAGGAAGCGAATAAACGCGCTGCTTTCTGTCGGCAGCGCGAAAGTGACGACGATCATTTCGCTTCCGTCAGCTGCAGGATTATCGAAATTCTTTCCGTGGAATTTGTCGCCGCTACGTCGCCGTTCACTTCCTTTACTCCGGGGAGAGGGGGGAGAGCGCTCTTAAATTCAGCTGCTTTGTTCGCCGGAATCTCCACCAGCACCTGGATTTCTTCGTCACTCGGAACGCCTTTAGTCCCAGCGCCCAAAAACTTTTTCGCGGCCGTCACTATTCCATCTGCAACGAAATTGGTTTGCCCTTGCTCCGTCGTAATTTGCCATTCGCTAACCCCAAGCGGTGGCGGGGTCAGAGTAGCGGCGGCCGTTTTTTCGAGAGATTGTCGGAGATCCTCGCGCGCCTGCTTGTCCAGCAATTGCCGATTCGGGTTTTTGCTTTCGTGATGAGCGATGTAAACCAGACCAAGCAACACGTTCATCGCTACCAGCACGATAAAAGCCAGCCCAACTTGTCGCGCCATGCGACGCCCGCGCGCGGCCGTTTCTTCCGACATCTCGCTGAGAATTTCCGGCCGGTCACTTTGATTTTCGCGCATGCCGGCGTGAATGCGCCGGGCCACGTCGAATTCACGGCGCACACTCGCATCACTCATTAATCGCTCCTCCAACGCTTGTCGTTCGTGATCGGGAAGTTTGCCGTCGAGGTAATCGAATAGCTTATCCGGATTCATGTCGCGAAAGAGTAGCACAGGTAACTCGCGGCGTGGACGCGAGCTTTTAAACTAGAGGCGGTTTCCTCACGGAAATATCGCTTTCACCGCGCGCGTTCCTCGGATACGTTTTCCTGAAAGACGAACATCCAGCAACAATTAAGAGGACAATAAAACTATGGGACTTCTCGATTCGATACTCGGTGCAGCGAGCGGAAAAACGGATGCTTCTGGCGAAGCGAATCCGCTCATAGGAATTCTCGGCGGTCTCCTGGCGCAG
>DASXNS010000134.1:0-4691 GCA_036494865.1 Chthoniobacterales bacterium
GCCGGTTTCCAGCACAGCACCTCGTGCGCGTCGCACGCGCCGATGAATGTTTTATCGGCAAACCAATAGAGCTTTCGCACTCCACTTTCCGTTTCGGCCCGAAGCGGAATTCCCGGGGTACTCGCAGACATCGGCGTAAGCGTCATCTCGTTCGCCGGCAAATTGATCTTGGGCGCGTGGCCGCCGCGCGCGAGGAGGTCGCTCCCGATCGAAGGGAGAAACGGCGGCGGTAATTTTCTCGGCACGCCGGCCCGATCAAAGAGCGCGAGCAAATCCGATGGCCAGAACTCGTAAACTTCGCGCCGCAGCAGTCGCGTGCCGTCATCCTCGTCCACGCGCAAACCGGTCGCCGCATCCACCAGGACCTCGCGATGGACATCGCATGTCGTGATCGGCGAAATGCCCGGAATGAACCAGCCTTCCGTGCGATGTGGACAGGACGGGCCGGGCAATTGGCCGGAGACAGAACAGAACTCCACCCGCTTCAAATTCGATCCCGGCAGCGGCAGATGGGGCCCGCCACGCGCGGGCCGGCTCGCGCGCAACCCGTCGATCATTTGAAATAGAAGCGGCGCTGCGCCGGTCCGGCCGATGAATGCCGGATTTCTTCGTCCATCGAAATTGCCGATCCAAACCGCGAGCACATAACGATCGAAAACAGCGACCGACCAAGCGTCGCGAAATCCGTGCGACGTGCCCGTTTTCCAAAATATTTGCGCGCGCTGACTGGAGTTGGCGATTGTCATTCCCGGTCCCGGAATTTGGCCGAGCATTTCGAGGGTCAGAAAAGAAGCCTCCGCGCTGAGCACTCGTTTGCTGGAGCCTGGCGGCGCATGCAAAAAGCGGCGAAGCGGCTGGAGCCGTCCGCCATTCGCGAGCGTCGCGTAAAGGCGCACTAAGTCTTCCATCGTCACTTCAGCGCCGCCGAGCGGCAACGAAAGTCCATAGTACGACTCCGCATGCGGCAGGCGGACATCGGCGTCGCGAAGAAATTCATATAGAGTCGGGTGCGATAATTCCGAGGCGAGCGTGACGGCCGGCACATTGCGACTGCGCGCCAGAGCGTCAGCCGCGCGGATTGGGCCGAGAAATTCGCGGTCGAAATTCTCCGGGTTGTAATCGCCGAAACTGCGCGGCGCGTCCTTCAGCAAAGTAAGTGGATGAATGCGGCCTTGATCGAGCGCGAGCGCGTAAACAAACGGTTTCAAGGTCGAGCCGGGCGAGCGAGGCCGCCGCGTTCCGTCCACTTCTCCCTGAATTTCCTTGCTCGAAAAGTTGGCGGAGCCGATGTCCGCAAGAACTTCCATACTCTGGAAATCAATCAGCAGCGTGGCGGCGTTTTCGATTCCGCGCCGGCGATTCTGCGCGGTGTACTCGGTCACGCGGCGCTCTAAAATTTGTTGAAGCGATAGATCCAGAGTCGTGATTATCTCCGGTCCGTTTGTTTTCCTGCCGAGCACGGCTTGGACAAAATGCGGTGCGATCAGCTCGCTTCTTGGCTGCGCTTCGGCCCGAAACAGTTCACCTCCGAAGCGATGTTGCTGCGCCGCGGTCAGCAATTCGTTTTCCCGGCCGACCCGCAATGCGCGGTGTGTTGGACTTTGCGGAATCAAACTCAGCGCGGTCGATTCTGGTCCCGTCAAGCGAGCGGCGGTTTTGCCAAAGTAAATTTCGCTCGCTGCGCCAGCGCCTTCGATATTTCGGCCGTACGGCGCAAGATTCAGGTACGCTTCGAGAATTTCGTTTTTCGAGTAATGACGTTCCAGTTCGAGGGCGTAGAGGATCTGTCGAAATTTTCCGGCGAGCGTGCGCGTCCGGAGATGAAACCGCAGCCGCGCCAGCTGCATCGTGATGGTGGAAGCGCCGGCGCGCGGGCGCCCGGAACGCGCAAAATTCCAGGCGGCCCGGAAGAGCGGGATGGGGTTCACGCCCGGATGCTGTCCGAAATATTTGTCCTCGAAACGGACCGTTGCGTTGATCAATGACGGTGAGATCTCATCGAGCGGTGTCCAGATTCGGTACTTCTGGTCCGCGGTAAGCGTCACGCGGAGAATCTTGCCCTCTCGATCGCGCACCCGCGTTGAAAAGTCGATCCCGCCGGTTAACGATGGGTCAGGAAGCGCAAGCCAAGCTGCTCCCAGCGCTGCGACCGCTATTGCTGCAACGAGCGCCCATCGATTGCCGAGGTGTTTGTTCATCCCGAAATCCGGTTTCCGGTATCCGAAATTATTTCGTTACGCTGATCTTTCCGTCCAATCCGCGCCCCTTAATGTTGCGATCGTACATCGATTCGGCGAAGACCGCAGGCACGATGAAATTTCCACGGTTACACGATTTAATCTGGTACGTGATTTCGAGCGTCTCCGCCGCCACCGTCGCGAAAAAAACGGCGCGATCTTCGCGGATCTCGACGTAATCCACGCCCTTGATCGACGAGATGCCCGGTGACAACGACGAGCCGATGACTTCGAAACCGCCAGGCAGAAGATCGACGATCGCCACGTTCGTAATCGATTCGGGCCGCAAGCTCCGGGCACGCAGGCGGACGGTGATCGCGTCGCCCAATTGCGTGCTCGCTGCCGGCTTGCCGGATTTATCCAAGAGCTCGCGATAGATTTCCAGACCATCGCTCAGCGTTTTGGCCGAAAGCTGGCGATCGAATCCAGCTTCGATGACTTGGAAGAATGCTCCGGGGGGACTGAGAGCCGTCGCGCTGCGAAAACGCAGCGTCGCCGCATCGCCCGAGAAGTTCGCGCGTTGCAGTAGTTTCATTCCACTCGTTAGGCGCTTCTCATTCTTAGCCTTGTCGATCTCCTCGATCGTCAGCTCCGGCGGATGTTGCCCGATCATTTGCGAATACGATTTCAGCGCGAGCACGGCGTACGCCGCAGACAAGGTGTTGAACGAGCCCTCGCTCACCGGCTTCAAAATATTTTCAAACTCCGCTGCCGAAAGGTTCTTCAGTCGCGCGGGAAATTCTCGCGCGAGGATCGCGATGTATTGGGCGTCCGCGCCGAGCGGCTGGTAGAAGTCGGTCGTCTGCCGCGGATCGTGTTGGCCGATCCGATAACGCGCGATCAATTTTCCAGCGTCGTCCTCTTTTTTCAGGATGTGCAACGCGCCCGCGAGATAAACACCGGTCAGTTCCTGGGGCCATTCCTTCGCGAAATTCTTGTCGAGATAATCGCGCAGATCCAAAATGTAATTGGTGGTCACGACCCCTTCGCGACTGAGCAGGTAAATCGCGTAAGCGATCGTGCGCGCGTCATCGAGGCTCGCCGGTTCTTTCGCGACCATGGCCTGCAAATTACGCAGGCCGCTGGCGAACATTTCCGCGGGAGGCGCGAAGCCGCCCGCCTTGGCTTCAATCAGAAAATGCATGGCATAAACCGACATGAAGTCGATCCCCACGGCTTTCTCCGGTCCCCAATAACCAAAGGCGCCTTGATCGTTCTGACGGCGGCGCAAAACGGCAAAAACGTTTTCGAGCTGCGCCGTCACCTCCTTCCGGTCCAATCCGAAATCCGTTTCGTTCGCGAGCGTGAGCCGGCAAAAGGCAGCGCTCGTAACCTGTTCGCTGCATCCGTGCGGAAATTCTTTCAGGTAAACATCGAGCCCCTGGGCGAGTCCGAGCGGAAGCGCGGAGACGGACGCGATCAGCTTGCGAAATTCCGGATACATTTCGCGCGTGACAGGAGCTTCGACGCTCGTTTTGGTAAAGCTGCTGCTGCGCACCTGCGTCATGAATGTCGTCGGTGGCCGCACGCTGACGGTCGAACGCAGCCGCGATTCCTTTCCACCGCCGGTGGCGATAAACGTGATCGTGCCCGAGCCGAGCTTGTCGTTCACATGCACGGAGAAAGAAGTGCTTTGCTCGCGCCCTTCAGAGATGGGCAACGTCTGCGACGGCGCTTTCACGATCTGCAAATGTTCCGAACTTTCCGCCCGAATCCGGACCTCGGCATTTTCGCCTGAACCTTCGACATTGTTCGCAACGGTGATGCCCGCGTCGAAATCGTCGCCGGGCGCGGCCAGGACCGGCACGCTCGGTGTGATCACAAATGGTCCGCGAATCAGCGAATCGCGTTGCGCCGCGCCGGTCGCATCATCACTCACCGCCACCGCCATGATCGTAAGCGTGCCGCTGAAATAATCTGGCACGTTGTAAACCACTTCGCGCGCCGTTGTGTCGGCATCCACGATGCCGGACCAGTACACCACCGGCTTTTCGGTCACGCGCTTGAACGGATTCAGCTGCTTGGCGTTTTCTCCGTCGCCGCCGAAAGCAGACATCGAACGCAGGATAGAAAATTCCGGCATGATCAAATCCATGATCTGCGCGGTCTCAACTCCAAGCGCGCATTTGCGGAAGAAAAATCCGAGCGGGTCCGGCAGCTTGTAATCGCTCACTTGCAAGATGCCTTGATCGACCGCGAAGACGGCAATCTTCGACGGGCGATCCGTTTTGTAGCTGATGTGAAACGGCTCGCCTGGTTTCGCGATCGCTGCCGTTTGCAAATCAACCTTCAAGCGCCGCTTCTCGATATTCGCCGTGAACGGCACCACCCCATAGCTCAGCGGACTCGTGAAAATTTCCTTCGAGTTAAGAGCGCGAATCAAAGCGACGTTGACATAGCCACTGCCCTCGAATCCATCCGGCACTTTGATTTTTTGCACGCTGCTGGCCGCGT
>DASXNS010000135.1:0-3589 GCA_036494865.1 Chthoniobacterales bacterium
AGACAGGTCCAGGGCAGCGCGATTCGATATTGGAGATGAGTGGCGAAGGGCGCGAGCAACGTGGGCGGAAAATCGGAATTGAAGTGCAAATAATCACGCAGCTCGGGGACGCCGAGCTGCTCCGCCCGGACGTTCGCACTCGTTAGGCGAAAGGGCGTTTCGCTCCAATTCTCGATCATGAACGTCTCAAAATTCTCCATCTTGGTGATGTTTCCCGCTTGGTCATAATGGACGACCTTCACCAGATGCAGCTCCCAGGCGCGGGTGTCGGGATGGTAAATCGCGCTGGTCGCGATGTAATTGGTCACGATGTTGTCCTGCGCGTCCTGCTGCACCACCTGGACGGTGACGAATGTGTTTTCCCCGGGCCTGAATTGCTGAATGAACCAGGTGCGATTATCGGTCCGGTTGCGAAAAACCTGAGCGAGCAAGCCAGCTTCCTGGCGGCGGGTCCGCGGATCTTCCAGGATTTTTTTTCGGGCGTACTCGGCGTGGGGCGCGAGGGAATAATTAAGAGCGGTGCTCGCGGCGGTGGTGAGAAGCGCGACCGTAATGAGGGGCGAGAGAATTCGGGGCAGACTAACGCCGGCGGTGAGCATCGAGACGATTTCATTCGAGCGCGACATCCGGCCGAGAGAAAAAAGCAAAGCGAGCAGGAGCGAAACCGGGAGCAAAACCACAAGAATCTGCGGCACTTGGGTGAGATAATATTTGCCGATGAGCGAGCGCGAGATGCGCTCATCCAGAAAAGTCGAGATATTGTCGCTGATATCGAAGATGAACCAGATCGAGATAAAGCCGACGATGCAGTAAACATAAGCCTGCAAAAAATTGCGCAGGACATAGCGGTTAAGCAGTCTCATGGGAAAAATCATCGGCTTCGATCAGTTACGTCAGGATCGCGGACACGGCGCGGCCAGCGGCCTACCAATCGCCCAGCCTGAGCTTAAAACAAAATCCCAACCGCTGCATCGCAAACGCACAAGATCATGATCGCGCTGCAGGATTCTTTCGGGAGCGAATTCGTCGAGGAGGTCCGCGCTCTTTTTTCGATGAATGGACTGCTCGCGAAAGCGAAAAATTTCGAGTATCGCCCGGAGCAACAGCTGATGGCGGTGGCGGTCGCGCAAGCGTTGGAGGCGGAACGCCATCTGGTAGTCGAGGCCGGGACTGGCGTGGGTAAATCGATCGCTTATCTCGCGCCCTCGATTCTGTTCGCGATCGAGCAGAAAAAAAAAGCGATCATCTCGACCCACACGATCAATCTCCAGGAACAGCTTCTTTATAAGGACATCCCGATCCTGAAAAAAATCCTGCCGCTCGAGTTTGAGGCTGCGCTAATGAAAGGCCGGCAGAATTATCTTTGCCCGCGCCGGCTCGAGCGCGCGCGGCAGCAAGCCGCCGAACTTTTCACCACCTCCGAGACGGCGGAGCTGGCGCGGATCGCGGAATGGGCCGCGACGACGAGGGACGGTTCGTTGAGCGATCTGGCGTTCGAGCCCGATCCCAAAGTTTGGACCCAGGTTTGCAGCGAAGCGCACATCTGCACCGGGAAAACTTGTGGCCAGCAATCGAATTGTTTTTTTCAGCAAGCGCGCAAACGGCTCCTCGCGGCCGACGTGATCGTTCTCAATCACACCCTGCTCTTCATGCTCCTGGGCACGCCGGCCGAGCAGGAGGACCGCGAGAGCGGTTATCTTTTTCCGAATGATTTTCTCGTCTTCGATGAGGCCCACACTCTCGAGCAAACTGCCTCGCGCCAAATTGGAATCGGCATCTCTCAATATGGGCTCCGCGCGACGGTGCAGCGGCTTTATAACGCACGGACGCGCAAAGGACTTTTCACAGCGACTCGCGATGCCTCCGGCGTAACCTTGGCCGCGGCGATCGCGGAAGAGATTGATAAATTTTTTCGCGCGATCGATGAGCGCTGTGATTTTCGGAAGGGCCGCGAAGTCCGGATTCGCGAATCGAATTTTGTGACGGACACAATTTCCGGCCGGCTGATTGCGCTCCAGGCGCGCGTCGCGGAAGTAGTGAAGCGGCAGGACGACGAATTCCTCAAAGCCGAATTACAGGAACTGGGCCGGCGCATTCACGAGGCGCGCATCGGGATTGTCACCTTCCTGGAGCAAAGCGCGGATGGTCATGTTTATTGGGTCGAGCGGACCGGAAAAGCCGCGCAATTTCTTACCTTGAACGCCGCGCCGATTGACATCGCGCCGGTGCTGCGGCGAATGATTTTCCGCGACGATTGCTCTTGCGTGTTGACCAGCGCGACGCTCGCTGTGGGGCGCGCGGACCTGGCCTACTTCCGCGAACGAATCGGCGCGGGCGAAGTCGATCCGCTCCAGCTCGGCAGCCCTTTTGATTTTCCCGCCCAGATGAAATTGTTCGTGGTGCGCAAGATGCCGGACCCGCGCGATCCGGGTTACGCGAAGGCGCTCGCGCATTGGGTTGCGCATTTCGTCACCGAAACGGAAGGCCGCGCTTTTGTTCTCTTCACCAGCTATCGCGGAATGCAGCAACTGGCGGAAGAGATGCAGCCCTTTTTTCTGGACAACGGAATGAATCTTCTCGTGCAAGGGCAAGGCGCGCCCCGTGGCAAATTGTTAGAGCAATTTAAAACCGCGTCGCGCAGCGTGCTTTTCGGGACGGACAGTTTTTGGATGGGCGTCGATGTGCCTGGCGACGCGCTCTCGAACGTCATCATTACCCGGCTTCCCTTCGCGGTGCCGGACCATCCATTGATCGAAGCGAAGCTGGAGCTGATCGAAGGGCGGGGCGGAGATGCCTTCACGGAATATTCTTTGCCGGAAGCGATCTTAAAATTGCGCCAGGGCGTGGGCCGTCTGATCCGGACGAAGAGCGATCGCGGCATCATCGTGATACTCGACAACCGGATCGTGACCCGGCCGTATGGCCGCGCATTCTTGAAAGCGTTGCCGGAATGTCCGGTGAAAATTATCTAGCGACGTGGAATATGATCACTTGAACATATACATCTTTTCGGTTTAATTTCCCGCCGTGCAACGCTTCGCGCTCCCATTTTTCATTGCGCTTACCGCGCTCTTGGCCGGAATAGCGATCGGCCGTTACACTTTTTCGCCCGCCGCAGGCGCCTCGCATCGCGCTGCCCGCGTTCCGGCTCAGTCGAGCTCAATCGCACCGAATTCTTCCGCCATTTCAGCGCCCAAGATCGCGCTCGCTCCGAATGACAGCGCGCCTGCTCCCATTGCATCGAGCGATTCGATTATTTCCAAAATCAAAACGGCGCTGTTGCATCCGGGCAGCGGTCACACTTACGCCACTTTTAGCAAGCTCGCGGAATCGGTGGATGCAACCAACGTCCGCGACGTTCTTGCTTTCGTCCAAACTCTGTCGAAGCCGCAGGAGAAGAGCATGCTCGTTTCGCTTTTCGTGGGACGCTGGGCGGAGCTCGATCCACCAGCAGCGATCGCTTACGCCCAAACAATTCCCCCCGGCATCGGACGCAATTGGGCGATTACCGGCGCTATTGGCGGTTGGGCGGAACACGATCCGAACGCGGCCGAGGCCTGGGCCCAACAGCTTCCGCCCGGCCCGGCGC
>DASXNS010000136.1:0-4103 GCA_036494865.1 Chthoniobacterales bacterium
GACGCTCACCGATGCGTTCGTCACTGCGGGACTGATCAATCCGGATTATTTTTTGGGCGGAACAAAACCAATTCATCGCGATCTGGCGCGCGCGGCCATCGAAAAATCAGTTGCGCAGCCGTTGCAACTTTCCACCGAAGATGCGTGCAAAGCGGTGATCGATCGCGCGTTCGAAATGGTGGCGGAAGTGATTGGCGTGGCGCAAAAGGAAATCGGCCGCGATTTATCCAAGCACACGCTTTTCGCGTACGGAGGAAATGGCGGCCTCTTCGCTTGCGGCGTTGCGGAGAAAGCAGGATTGAAAAGCATTCAGATGTTTTCGCTCGGGCCGGTGTTCAGCGCGTTTGGTTCTTCCGTTTCGGATATTTCGCACGTGTACGAACGCGCGGTGCCGGAACCATCCATTTCGGAAAACGCGATGGCTGGAATCCGCAAAATGCTAGAGGAGATGAAAGCGGAGGGCGCGCAGGATTTGCTCGGCGAAGGAATTCGTCCTGAAAATTTGAGCTACGCAATTGAATTCGAAATATCCGGCGAGGGCGCGCCTTCGGCGCCGGTTGCATGCACGGAAGCGTCGCTAAAATCCGCGAAGGATCTGGAGGCGGCGCTGCGAAGCACGGCGAATGCGCCGTCAGGTCCGCTTGCCCTCGATCTAATTCGCCTGCGGGTGAAAAAACAAATGCCAAAACCGCGTCTGACCAAGCAGCCGCTGCAAGCCGAGGACGCGTCACACGCGCACGTGGGCAAGCGCCAGGTACTCTGGGGCAGCCGGAGCGGGGAGGCGCAGATTTACCGCTGGGAATCGCTGCGACCGGGCAATCGCGTGGCCGGCTGCGCGGTGGTGGAAGGGGTGAATACCACCTATTTTGTGCCCGATGGCTGGAACTTGTTTATTGACGCATTTGGCGATGGAAAATTGAATCGGGGATAAAGGACGACGTTGATGGAATTGGCGAAGGCAGGCGAAGGCAAAGAGGGGCATTCGGAAGCAAAGAACCGAATTCGGATCACCGAATATCTGGATCTCGATCTCGATGCCGAACACTGGATGTGCAGCCGGTGCGGGTACGTGCTCGGGCCGGCTCGGGAGAGTTACAAAAAGGGCTGCCTGCTTTATGACCGCGATCCGCGCGAAATCCACCCGCAGGTGGTATCGGCGTCGTTCAATTTCGCTCCCGATCCCAACTGGGTTCGCATTGTGGAGTGCTACTGCCCCGGCTGCGGGACGCAAATCGAGACCGAGTATATTCCTCCGGGGCATCCCATCACCCACGACATCGAAATCGACCTGGACAGCCTGAAAGAACGGGTGCGCAAAGGCGAATTCACAATCCGCGAGAAGCGGCTCGAGGCCGCGGAATGAATTCGATCGATATCGACGTCGGCGGCACGTTCACCGATCTGGTCCTCAATTTTGACGGCAAGGCGCTAATCAAAAAGGTGCCTACCACTCCTTATGACCTCTCGGTGTGCTTCTCGCGGGTAATCGAGGAAGGCGCGGGAACGCTCGGCCTGCAGATCGAGCAGTTGCTGCCGGCCATCGACATGATTCGCTACTCGACCACGATCGCCATGAACCGGCTGATCGAGCGAAAAGGGCCGCGGCTGGCGTTGATCACGACTGAGGGGCACGAAGATGTGGTTCTAATCGGGCGCGGGGCGCAGTGGATCGACGGTACGCGCGTTGCGGAGCGGCGCAATCTGGCTATCCAGAGCAAGCCGCATCCGCTGATTCCGCGCGATTTAATCGTGGGCGTGAAGGAACGAGTGGATTCGCGCGGCACGGTGATCCGGCCTCTCGATGAAAACAATGTTCGAGAGAAAGTTCGCTATCTGGTGTCGCGCGGGGCGCGGGGATTCGTGGTGTCGCTGCTATGGGGTTTCTTGAATCCCATCCACGAGCGGCGGGTAAAGGAAATCATTCGCGACGAGTACAAGGAATTTCACATTGGTTATATGCCGGTGGTGCTGGCAGGGCAAGTGGTGGGGAAACTGGGTGAGTACGAGCGCACGTTGGCGGCAATTCTCGACGCATACCTGCAGCGTTCGATGCAGATCGAGCTTTCGGCCATGTGGGACAAGCTGCGCGAGCGCGGCTACAAAAAGCCGCTGCTGATGATTCAAAGCTCGGGCGGCATCGCCGAAGTGTTCCGCACTTCCGCCAGCCGCACGTTCAATAGCGGGCCGGTATCGGGACTGATGGGCGCGCATCACGTAGCCAAATCGCTGGGCTACCAGAATGTGGTGATGACGGACATGGGCGGCACGAGCTTCGACGTGGGCTTGGTGGTGAAGGACAGCGTACGCAGCTACGATTTCCGGCCGATCATCGACCGCTGGATGGTCGGCATCACCATGATCAAGACGCTCTCGATTGGGGCGGGCGGCGGGTCGATCGCGTCGGTAAACCGGTTGCTTCAAAATCGCGTGCAGGTGGGACCGCGCAGCGCGGGATCGATGCCGGGACCAGCGTGCTTCAATCTGGGCGGAACGGAGCCGACCGTCACCGATGCAGATGTGGTACTCGGGTACATCAACCCGGATTATTACTTCGGCGGAAAGATGCGAATCGACAAGAACCGCGCGGTGCAGGCGATCCGGGAGAAAATTGCGAAGCCGCTGGGAATAAGCGTGGAGGAAGGCGCGGCGCTGATCCGAAAAATCGTGAACGGAAATATGTCGTCCGCGATCATGAAGGAAGTTCATCTGCGCGGATACAGTCCGGAGGATTTCATTCTCTTCGTGGGCGGCGGCGCGGGCGCCACGCATGCGGAAGGTTTCAAGGGAGACATCGCCAAAGCGGTTCTCTTCCCCTTCTCTCCGGTCTTTTGCGCGTATGGCTCGTCGACGATGGATATCATGCACGTTTACGAGGCGTCGAAAAAAATTACTCTGATGACGCCGGGGGATCAGAAACTTACTCACGATTACGTGGCCTACAACGCGACGGTTGAGGCGCTTTTGGAACAAGCGCGCAGGGATTTGTCGGCCGACGGCGTCGATCCAAAAACGGCCGCGTACGTTCTGGAACTGGACATGCTTTATGGCGGGCAGTTCCACGTGAAACGCGCGCTTTCGCCCCGGCTTTCACTGCGGTCGGATGAAGATATTCGGGCGGTGTGCGATGCGTTCAACAAAGAGTTCAGCGAAGCATTCAGTCCGTTTGTCGTGAATCCCGAAGGCGGCATTTTTATCGAAAGCTTTATTTTGAAGGCGATCGTAACCACGCCTAAAGTTCATTTGCCGAAGCTGCCGCTGGAAGGAAAAGATCCTTCCGGGGCGCGGAAGAGCGAACGCCCGGCGTACTGGCCGGAAGAAAAGGCGTTCCGCCCGACGCCTACGTTCACGTACGAGTCTTTGCGTCCCGGTAATGTAGTGGAAGGACCGTCGATTGTCGAAGGGCAGTACACCACGATGGTGGTGCCGCCGGGCATGCGCTTTTCAATCGATGAGCGCGGGCTTGGCATTCTGGAAGCGTCCGGCGATTAGCGATTAAAGGATCGAGGAAACCATGCCGATTCCCACACTAGCGGAAAAACTGCAATGGCTGAAACCCGCGCCGGCCACGCCGCATGAAATCGAATGCGCGGCGAAGGTGCGCCAAGGCGACTACGAAATCGGCGTGCAGATAACCAACGATATTTTAGATGAAGCGATGGAAGTGTTCGTCCGCGCATCGCGCAGCTACTTCGGCGTCTCGGGCGACTCGATGGTGGCAATTTTCACGGCCAACGGAGATTTGATCAACGCGGCGTGCGGGACATATTTACACGCGATCATTCAACCCATCATCATCAAGTTCATTCGGAAGTATTACGAAACAAATCCGGGAATTCGCGACGGCGACATCTGGTACACGAATGACGCCCTATATGGCGGGATTCACAATCCGGACCAGGTGGCGCTGATGCCGGTTTTTTATGAGGGCAAGTTAATCGCGTGGTCCTCGGCGGCGCTGCACACTACCGAAACGGGCGCGACGGAGCCGGGCGGCATGCCAGTAAGCGCAAAGTCACGGTTTGAGGAAGGGCTAAATCTGCCTCCGATCAAAATCGGAGAGAATTTCGAAATTCGGCAGGATTTTTTGGAAATGTATTCGGCCT
>DASXNS010000137.1:0-3430 GCA_036494865.1 Chthoniobacterales bacterium
AAGACGATTTGCGAAATTGTTTTGCAGGAAGCGAAGATGGATTGGGGCGCGATCGATAAGGTCCTCCTGGTCGGCGGCATGACCCGAATGCCGATGGTGCGCGAAATGATCAGCCGGTTTTCGCCCGCGCCTTTGATCGACGATGTGAATCCCGACGAAGCGGTCGCGGTGGGCGCGGCGATTCAAGCGACACTCTCTTTACTCCAGGAGGAAGAAACTTCCGGCGTCAAACTGCTCCCAGAAAATACGCGAGACCAATTCAGCTCACGCGAAGGTGGTCTGGTGCAGGTGACCGACATCACTTCCCACACGCTCGGCGTGGTGCTCTGGGATGAAGCGCACTTGCACGAATATGTTTTCCCGATGATCCGCAAAATGACCGCGATCCCGGCGAAGGCGAGGAATTCATTTGGCACCGCCAGCGCGAACATGCAGCGGGTGGTGGTGAAAGTGGTGGAAGGCGAAAGCACATTGCCGGGCGAGTGCACTCCGCTCGGTCTTTGCGACGTGGAACTGCCGGCTTACCTGCCCAAAGGTTCACCGGTCGAGTTGACTTATCAATATAACGCCAACCAGGTTTTGGAAGTGGCGGTGAACGCCTGCGGAAACGAAGCGACCGTCACGATCGAGCGCAACACGGGTCTCGCAGCGGATGAAGTCGAGCGCGCAACTTCGGAGCTGGAAGCGATCTCAGTCGCCTAGCATGGGCGAGGGCAACGGCCATTTCCCGATCCCGCTCCCGGACGATCCGAGGAAGTGGGACGGCTGGAGCAAATATAAATCGCCCAATCTTTACGAGCGGCTTTGCCTGGACCCGCGCGGTAATCCAAGCAACGAGTTAATCGAAGACCACTGCCGCGAGCTGATGCGTTGGTGGCAAAAAAAGCTGCCGCTAAAAAATCAGCCGAGCAATCCGATCGCGCAGTTGTTGCGTTCCGGCCTGGACGAATCATCGCGCTACCTCACTGAGGCGCGGGTAGAGTTGCTTGACCCGGTGCGCCGTCAGCAAGTCGATTCTGAACTGGCCGCGCAAGCGAACCAAGAGGCCGTCCTGGAATTTCACAAGTTCCTTAGTTTCACCCTCGCCGATGGGATCCTGACCGCGGATGAAGAGAAGAGTCTTCAGCGATTTGGAAGCGAACAGGGTTTAACCGGGGAACAAATCACTTCTCTTATCGAAGCGGCCGTAAAGGAGAGCAGCGTCCGGCGAATCACGGTCAACGCACGTCCTGCGCAAGTGTCCCGCGGCCCAGGTGAAAATGGTGCTGAGGCTAACGGACTGGATTCGCGGGAAGATTTTCTGCGCATGCTCCGTCTCAGCAGCGTCGGCGAAGAAGGAATGGCCGACGAAACGCGCGACGCTTTTGTGAATATGGCCGAAAATCTCGGCATCGAGCCAGGCGAAGCGGAGGACATGATCGATGCTTATCTGGATGAAGTCGATCAGGTCCCAAATCCTCCCGCCGTCGCGCGCGTTGTCGTGGCCGAGCCGGCACGGGTGGAAAATTCTACGCCGGCTGCGTCCCCGGTAGCGCGGGTTGCGACGGACGGCAGGCGGCTGCCGAACTATGTCAATTCCATCGGCTGCGAAATGCTTTTCGTTCCAGCCGGCGAATTCATGATGGGCAGCGATGCGTTTGAAGCCTGCCCGAACGAGCGCCCACTGACGAAGGTGAACGTGGGCCGCTTTTATATGTCGCGGTTCCCGATTACGAACGCCGAATACGAACAGTTCGATCGCGGTCATTGGCAGAAGCGCGCCGCCGGCGTCGGCGATCGTCATCCGGTTGTCTATGTCAGCAGTCTCGATGCGATTAAATTTTGCCAGTTGATCTCTACCCGTGAACGAAAAAAATATCGGCTTCCCACAGAGGCGGAATGGGAGTTCGCGGCGCGCGGCACTGATGGCCGGAAGTATCCATGGGGGAATCACGAAGGGAACGGCGAGCGGGCGAATTTTGCCGACCGCAATACGGTCTTCGCCTGGAGCGATCACGAGATCGATGATGGCTACGCGGAGAGCTCGCCGGTAGGTGCTTTTCCGGCGGGCGCGAGTCCTTTCGGATTGGAGGATATGGCCGGAAACGTCTGGGAATGGTGCTTGGATTTTTTCGAAGCGTATCGCGGAACGCCGCGGACGAATCCGCGCGGACCGACTGCGGGGCAGAAGCGGGTTTATCGCGGCGGAAGCTGGAAGTCGCGCTTTAACAGCCTGCGCACGACAGCGCGCGGCTCGAACATGGCAAACTATTCATGCAACGATCTCGGCTTCCGGATCGTGTGCGAATGCGATTGATAGACGAGCTCCGGTATCCGCTTCTGGCGAAAAAAGCGGCCGCCTTAGCGAACAGTTTTGAGATCGAGCGCGATGAAAGTCGCGTCTAAGAGGGATTGAAGCGGAACTTCGTCCGGCCCCGCTTTGCGTTCGCCTTGGCCTTGCGCCGGCTCTTCTGATTCGGCGTTTCGAAAGCTCGCAATCGCCGCACTTCTTCCAGGATACCTTCCGCATCGAGCTTGTTCTTGAGACGTTTCAACGCCCGGTCCACCGGCTCCCCTTTGCGAACAATAACTTCTGGCATTCTAGGTCTCCTTGTCTGGAAAAAATCTGGCCGGTTTTCACCGGTGCAGGCGAGCCTACTCGGGCGGCCCAACGGCGTCAACTATTGTGAATAAGTTTCTGCCCGGAAGCGCGCTCGGGTCGCCATTTACACCGACCCCGCCGGTCCCGTGGCCGCAGCAGCTTTCTGCGTTACTTCCCGGCGCAATGTCGAGGCGCTGCCGCCGCGCGCCCGGGTCCACCAGAGCACAATGGGCGATGCGATGAAAATCGACGAATAGGTGCCGACCACGACGCCGACGATGATAGCGAGCGCAAAATCCCGCAGGACCGAGCCGCCCAGGAAAAAGAGGCAAAGAATCGGAATCAAAGTGACCGTGCTGGTGAGAATAGTGCGGCTCAAAGTCTGGTTAATGCTGTCGTTCATGATCTGCTCGATCGAGCCGCGCCGGCCACTCGCGAGACCTTCTCGAATTCGGTCGTAGACGACGATGGTATCGTTGATCGAGTAACCGGCGATCGTGAGCACGGCGCCGACCATCGTGAGGGTAAGCTCGCGCCCGAGGAGCGAGAAGACACCGACGGTGATGATAACATCGTGCAGCAGCGCGATGATCGCGCCGACGGCAAAGGAAAGCTCGAAACGGAAGGTGACGAAAATGAGGATGCCGACGATTCCAAGCACCAGCGCCCAGAGTGATGTTTTGGCCAACTCAGCACCGACCAGCGCGCCGACGCGCTCTGCGCGCTCGACTTTGAATTGCGCCTGCGGCAACGCTTGCGTCACTTGTTTTTCGATTGCCTCACTCGTGTTCACCGCACTGCGGATCGTGATGTAATTCTTTCCCCCTTGCGATGATTGCTGGATGAGCG
>DASXNS010000138.1:0-8395 GCA_036494865.1 Chthoniobacterales bacterium
GCCGAAACAAATTGCTTCCGCACTTGCACGGGCAATTTCTTTGCCATCTCGAAGACATCTTCCGGGAGCGCATCGATCATCACCTGGCGCTCGTTGAGTTGAAAATCGGCCAGCGTTTTCTGGACGCTGCCTTCCAAAAGATCGGCCGTGTTTGTGTCGCTCCCATCGAGATAAAGACGGAGCGAAGTCGGATCACCATTCGTTAGGCTGTCGCTCCAGCCTTGCGGAATAACGAGCGCCGCCTGCACGCCGTGCCCGAGCAAATCGCTTTCGCCGGTGGCGTCTGGCGGCGTCACTTCCCAGTGGAAGGTTTTATTTTTCAAGAGCAAATCCACGAAACGCTGTGTGCGGGGAGTAGCATCGCGGTTGATGAGCAACGCGGGTACGTTGGTCATCTCGCCCGCTTCGAAGGCGTGTCCGAAGACGAGCGTGAAGACAGGCGGCAAAACGAGAAGAAGAATCAGAACGCGCCGGTCCCGGAAGATGTGGAGAAATTCTTTGTAAGCGACGCTGGCGACCGCGCTGAAGGAACTTCGATTCATGATTGGGGTGGCTTGAGGAGCGCGTCGTAACCTTGCGAGTAGGCGGTGAAAACATCTTCCATGTCCGGTTCGACCCAGCGCTGACCGAGCCAGCGCAATTCCGGAAATGGCCAGTGCTCTTGCCAATCGGAAACTAACTTTTCCGGATCGGCGGCGTAAAGACGCAGGCTGCCGCTCCGCACGGCGACGCCAAGAATTCCCGGCACCTCGCGCAACTGCGCCAGAGCGGGCATGAGCGGCTCGACATTGATCTCGAGAAGTTTCGCCTGGAAACTTTCCTTCAGGGCGCGGGGCGATGCTTTCGCCAGGAGATGGCCCCGCTCGATGAAACCGACTTCGGTGCAGCGCTCCGCTTCATCCATGTAATGCGTCGTCACGAAAATCGTGATGCCGCGATGGCTCAAATCGTAAAGCAAATTCCAAATTTGCTGGCGATGGACTGGGTCTAGACCGGAAGTTGGCTCGTCGAGAAAAAGGAGCGGCGGGTCGTGCACGAGCGCGCAGGCGAGCGCGAGCAGTTGCCGCATTCCGCCGGAAAGGCTGCCCGCCGGCGCGGTGCGTTTCGCTTCCAAATCTGTCAGCGCCAGCAAACGTTCCATCCGCGCTGGCAGCTCGCGGCGCGGCACGCGACAGGCCCCGCCGAAAAAGCGGATGTTTTCTTCCACGGTCAAATCGCGATAAAGGCTGAAACGTTGCGCGACGTAACCGAACTTCGAACGGACCGCATGTCGCCGCCGCCAGACATCGAACCCGCTGATCTTCGCGCGGCCGCTCGTCGGCCGCACCAAACCGCACAACATCCGAATCGTAGTGGTTTTGCCCGCGCCATTCGCGCCGAGAAATCCGAAAATCGTTCCCGGGTCGATCGCGAGCGAAAGGCCATCGACCGCGCGAGTGGCGCCGTACGATTTGCTGAGATGGTCGAGGAGAATGGCCGGTTCTGTCATGGAAATTCCGCCGTCGAGCCGGCGGGTTTGCAACCGCTCCACTATGGGAATAGATGTGACTTCTTCAAAATGGAAAAGAAAAGAGCTGAAGCAACGGCGGGAATTCGCGTCTCAAATCTGGTGAAAATATTTTGCTGCTGCTGCTGCTTTCTCGCTCTGGTCGTTCCCGCGTCGTTCGCCGATCCCGTTTCAGAAATGGCGAGCTTTTCGGTTTTCGACAAAATCGATCTCGCTGAGCTGGCCAAGACGGAGGTGAAGACGGCGCACGGTCCGCCGATGAGCGGGCGCTACATTTCCGCGCAAAGCTGTTACGTCGTTTCCGGTCCGCCGATGCGACATGTGGAAGCGATGCGCCAATGGAATCCGGCGCGCCATTCCGAACTCAAAGTGCTCCTGCACGCGGACATTCCCTCTTCGCCCAGTCCCGCGAATTTTTCGAAACTTTCCAGCGCTCCTGATAACAGCGCGGTACGATCGCTGGTAAGCGCGACGCAAAAACTTTCGCCCGATCTCCAGATCAGCCGCGAGGAAGCGAAGAAATTGCCGGCCGCAAACAGCGGCAGCGGCGCAATGCCTGCACCCATCGCGACCTTTTGGGCGGAGATACTGTCGGCGCGGGCGCGTGCTTTTTCCAGTGGCGGGAGCGCAGCGCAACCGCCCTACGATCACACCGGCCAGGCGGTCAAACCTTCGGAAGAGTTCAATGGATTGCTCCGCCAACAGGAAAAAATCCGGAAGCAGTTTTCAGGATTAATCGACGGCTCGGGCATCGGGCGCGCGGCCGGTTCGCTCAAGCCGGAGCTCTATTGGGAACTGCTCACCGCTGATGAGCAAGGCGTGCTCACGCTCGGCGCTTCCTATCGCCGCGCGGGCGGAAGCGGAACTTATCAGGCGGCCGATGCGCTCTATTATGCGAGCGGCGGTTATTATGTCGGTCTCACTCTTTATCAGATGTGGCCGGTGGAGATCAGCGGACGTCCCGCTACGTTGGTCTGGCGGGGCGATTTCATTTCCTCGGCCACGGTCGCATCGCTCCACGGCATCGAGCGTATCGCCTCCGAGTCGTCGATGATGCGAGATATTTCCAAGGCGGTCTCGTTATTTAAACGTGACACGGGTGGGGGTCGTTAGGCAATCTGACGGCTAACCGAAAAGCCTCCTCCATGAAAACATTCATCCGCATTGCCGCCGTCTCTCTTTTTCTCTCGACGCTGAATTCGTTCGCGGCGGAGGTCGTCACCGACTCGACCGCTTCCAAAACGATGGCGACGGTCGAATCGCAATCCGCGCTTCCATTCGAGTTCGAGGCGGAAGGGACTTATGTCGGCAGCGGCGATATACAACGTGAAAATCTGAGCATCCGCGATTTCGACGAAACCGACGCGCGGGTGCATTTCATCCTCACTCCGCGGGTGAAGATCGGAATTCTTCGCCTCGGTGTGCAATCGGAGCGCTATTCTTTCAGTTACGGGAGCAGCGCAGCGCTGCCTGATACTTTTGAATCGACCAACCTCGTCCTCGGTCTCGACACGGAATTCTCCGATTCCTTTTTGATCCGGCTCGAGGTGCACCCGGGATTTTACGGAACAGAGGCCGATGATTTCGGGCGCGATACTTTCAATGTCCCGGTCGTTCTTGGCGGGACCTACATTTTCAGCTCCAGCCTCCAATTCATCTTCGGCGTGGGCTTCGATGCTTTGCAGAAATATCCAGTTCTGCCCGGCGGCGGAATTCGCTGGAGATTTGCGCCGCAATGGCTCCTTAACGCGGTCATCCCAACGCCGCGACTTGAATACGAGCTTAACAGCAATCTCACGTTTTACGCCGGGGCGGATCTTCGCGCGACCAGCTATCGGGTGGATGATCAATTCGGCAGCGTCCGCGGCGACACCGGATTGAATCACGCCGCTCTTACCTACGAGGAAGTGCGCACCGGGGGCGGATTGGATTGGAAAATCTCATCGGCGCTCAAACTCTCCGCCGAGACCGGATACATACCGTATCGGGATTTCGACTTTCACCGCACCGAAGTGCGCTACCATCAGGATGGCGGCGCACCTTATGCGATGGTCGCGTTTCACGCCGCGTTTTAAGCGCCTCGCCTCAACGCAATGTTCGATCGAGAGCAGCAATCTTGCGCGTCTCCGGCCAGATAAAGGAAACAGCGAGCACGACTAAAATTGTGCCGAGGCCGCCCGCCACCACGGAGATGACGGGGCCGAAGTAGGCCGCTGTTAATCCCGACTCCAGCGCGCCGAGTTCATTCGAGGTGCCGATGAAGATATTGTTCACGGCGGAAATCCTCCCGCGCATTGCATCAGGCGTGACTAACTGGAGCAAAGTGTGGCGAATGACAACGCTGACGCTGTCGAACACGCCGGTGAGAAACAGCATCGCGAGCGAGAGCCAGAGAAATTGCGAAAGGCCGAAGATAATCGTGGCCGCGCCAAATCCAGTCACGCAAAGAAGAAGCGTTTTTCCCGCCTTCCGCATCGGCGGCAAATACGCGATCACCAGCGCCATGATGAACGCTCCAATCCCCGGCGCAGCGCGCATCCAGCCGAGCCCGATTGGACCGCAATGAAGGATCTGGTCGGCAAAAATCGGGAGGAGCGCGGTCGCGCCGCCGAGCAGGACCGCGAACATGTCGAGAGAGATCGTGGCCAGGATCACTTTTTTGCTCAGGACAAATTTCAGGCCTTCCTTCAAACTGCGCCAGGCGTTGCGCTCGCTGCTGCTGCCGCGATCGCTGCTCCGAATCGGCAGCACGAGGAGGAAAAAAGAAAACGCGCAGATTGCGTCGAGAAGATAAATGAACGGGAAGCCGGTGCGGACGATGAGCAATCCGCCGATCGCCGGCCCGGCGACCGAGCCGATTTGAAAAATGCTGCTGTTCCAGGTCACCGCATTGGCGAACGCATCGCGCGGCACCAGTTGCGGGAAATAGGCGCTGCGGGCCGCCCAGCCGAAAGTGCGCGCGGTCGCCGCGACGAGCAGGATCAAATAAATCAGCGGCAAAGAGAGATCGTCGAAATGAAAACCGCTTTGCCGCTCGAAGATGGAAGCGACGCCGTAGAGAAATTTATTTCCGTGACGCAGCACCGCCCAATTCGGAATCGCGAGATGCCGCCAGGAAACGAAAACGAGGCCTAACGAGCAGATCGCGCTCATCGCCTGTGAAACGAGCACGATGTATTTGCGCGGGAAGCGATCGGCAATGTGTCCGGCCGGGAGCGAGAGGAGCACAACCGGTAACGCAATCGTTAGGCCGACAAGGCCGAGCGCGGTGGCTGAGTGAGTGCGCGCGTAAATTTCCCATTCCACCGCCACGGTCAGCATTTGGCGGCCAACGACGGAGATGAGATTGCCGGCCGCATAAAATCCGAACGCGGGAAAACGGAACGCGGCATACGGATCATGTTTCCCGCTGGGCGGCTGAAGCGTGCCTTCCGCGCTGGCTGGCCGCCCGGAACGGGCCGCTTCGTAAGGAGGTGGCGGCGCGTGTGGTTTGCGGACGGGCATGCAGGAACGCGTCTGCGTTCACATCCGCGCGAGGGATTCTAGATTCGGAAGCGAGCGCCGCAAGTCTCAGGGATCTTGCAGATTGTAAACTTCGAAGAGCCCGATGCCGCTCCCGCCATTTTTTTCGCGAATGATCGCGGTGTAGGGTCCGGAAGGAAGCGTCGTTACGATTGCTGCTTCGCGATCGTCGGAGGGCGCGAGCTTGGTCGCTTCGATTTCTGCTTCCGGTCCGTCTCGCCAATTGTCGTTCGCTACAATGAGCGTCCCGTTGCTATCGCGAAGATCGAGAGTTGGATCGGCCATCGCGTTGCTAATCCCGGCCGAGGCGAGCGACGGCCCAACCGAGCGAACTAATACGCGGGTGTTCCCGCTGGTGCCGCCGATGATGAATCCGCCGATCATCACATCGCTTTGCGGACCGACCGCGCCGCGCGTGCTGATGTTCCCGAGGGTCGAATCCGAAGTCGGACTCAAGTCATACACTTCCACGAGCGCAATTCCGGTCCCTCCGTTCTTTCCCCCTGCCATCGCGGTGTAAGAGCCGGGTGCAAGCGTGCGCACGATTGCGGATTCCTCGTCGCGAGTTGGCGGGATGCCGCTCGCTTCGATTTCGTTCCGCTGCGAATCTTTCCAGTTATCATTCGCCGCGATGACCGCGCCGGTTTGGTCGTGCAACTCCAGAGTCGGATCCGCCAGCGCGCCGCCGATTCCAAATTGCGAAAGGGAAGGACCAATCGCGCGCACGATCACTTTTTTCGGCGCGTTCCCGGTCACGATGAATCCGCCGATGAGTTGATTGTCGCCCGTGCCCGCCATCACCCGCGTCGAAATGTTGGCCAACTTTTCCGCGACGGTAAACGGCGGCGTCTCGACGCTTCCGTCAGTTCCATCCGGATCGCGGGGAAATTTCGCGTAGGGCAACCGCGCGCCGAGATAGCCGAACTGGTCCGCGCGAATGGCTTCCGGCGCGAGAAAATCGTGGGTGCCAGAAGCGCTCACAATATCGTCCTGGTCCACTCCATCGCCGCTGACGCCGATCGCGCCGATCAGTTGTCCATTGCGATAGAGCGGGAAGCCGCCGGGAAAAATCGTGATGCCATTTGGGAAGCGCGGATCGGGCGCGAAGCTCGGATTGAGAACAAAATTCGGCAGCGCGCTGCGCGATAATCCGGAGAACTGCTCCTGCAATCCGTAGTAGGGGCCGGGGCCCTGCACATCGAGCCCCGGCGGATAATGAGTCTCCGCCAGGAAACCGACCGTGCGCGTCGAAACCGCGAACGAATTGTTGGAAAAGCCGGCTGCGGTCCGCCCTTTTTGAACTGCAACGTCCCAGCTGAAGAGCGTCGCCTCGCCGGTGCGAAATGCGCCCAGCACAGTCGGCTTCACGTGGGGATCGTTTGGGAAATTCTCCACCGTGATGAAAACCTGCATCGGCACGCCGATCGGCAAACGAATGCCGGCCCGCGTCGTTCGCGCGCGATCGGCGGCGAAGTTAATAATGCTGGCAACTTCCGCCGCAGTCAGGCGCGGCTGACCGTTGATCGTGCCCGAGAGCGGATCGTTCGTGATCGGCTGCCGAATTTCTCCCTGCACGCCGCCGAACGTCGCGATCGGATAAGGGAAGGGCGGCGGCGTATCCCGGATCGGGTAATCATGCGCGGCATTTCCGCGCAGCACGATCGGACTGATGCCCGGTCCGGGAGTTCCGATGTAGGGAAGAGCGATGCCGTTGATGTAAACATTGTCGGCCTGGATCGCGCGGGTGGGGCGAAACCCGAATTGTCCCGCGAGCGCGACGTCTTCGTCGTTGTCCGGCCCGGCGATGAATTGAAAAGGATTTTGCGAACGCAAACCCGGGATCGGCCCGGGCACGCCGTCACCGGTCACACCGATGCCGCCGACGAGCCGGCCGTTTTTATAAAGCGGCATGCCGCCGGGCGAACCGTCGAGCGAGCTGCCGACCACTGGGTTGATCGTTAGGCCGGGCGAGCTGCTGAAGCTGATCACGCTGCCCGGTTTCCGGAATTTGTTGATGTCGGAAAAAAATAGATTCGAGAGCCCGACGCCGACGAGCGGGCCGGGCGAGGTGTTGCGGACTCCGGGCGGAAAATGCTGCTGGATAATGAAGCCGGCGGTTCGCGAGGTGAAAGCGTTTTGGTCGCTGCTCAAATAGGAGGCTGTCCCTGCTTTTGAGACGCAGCTCGCGATCTCGTCGTTGCTCGGCTCGCCGCCGCGGACATTCCAGACCCCGAGGACGTCGCCCTCGCGATCGGTCACCGCGATGACGCTGTTGGGCGATATCTGCACCGCGCGTGTGATCGCCTGGCTGATGATCAACTGCACATCGGTCGCGGTGAGCTGCGCTTCGCCCGCTGCAGGCCAGAGGGCCACGTTGGCGATGACGGAAAGCAAAAGGGCGCGAATTTGCACGGGGGAGCCTTGATACTAAAAGCGCGCCTGTTCCGCTATGAAAAACACCGCGCCGGACGGGAACAAAATTTCGAACCGGTTAGGGAGCGATATCAGGTAGCGCACCAGTCGCGAATCAGGAGCGCATGTCATCCCGAGCCGCGCAGGCTTGCCAAGGGGAAACCGTTTCCGGCATTCTTTGCCCCCATGCCTGCGACTTCGCCAGCTGCACGCGCCCCACTCCGGCGATTGCTCTGCGCCCTGGGCGGCTGCATGATCGCGACTGGATATCCCGCGCGCGCTGGCGACGATCTTTCGTTGCGCGATCAAGGGACGCAGATCGAGATCAACGGCCGCCGCGCTAAATGGCATTTCCATTTCGGGGGCCGCTATCTCTTCGGTCAGGAACAAGCGACGCTCGACGAACCGGCATTGCCGCCTTCGCGATTCAATCCGGATCCGGGCGGTGGAAATCTTGTCGAACCGGAACCGCCGCCGGATTTGTTCCCGCCGATTTTGCCACAACCGCCGGAGTACGGCGAGGAAGCGGTGCCGCGCTCGCTCGGCCTGCCGCGCCGCGGAGTGCGCGAAGTCGAGCCGCAACGCCACAAACTCGATTACGAAAGTTATCCCGATTCGGAAAGCGGGAGCGGCCTGCTGCCCGGTTCCGAGCCCGTGCCAAATCGGTGGTTCATCGGATTCGGCCGCTGGAAACGCTACGCCGATCCATCGAGCGAGACGCCTTACCAGGCCGGGGCGCTGCGTTTCTATCATCCGTATTTGCAGAGCACGCTCAAAGGCGATGCGCCCATCATCGGCCAGGACATTTTTCTCAACCTCACCCTTGACGATTTCTCTCAAGCTGAGGCGCGCCGTCTGCCGATTCCGAGCGGTGTGAGCACGGCGCGGCCTAACAGCTCGGAATTTTTCGGGCGGAGCGAGCAGCTTTCTTACTCGAACGGTTTCTCGATCGGC
>DASXNS010000139.1:0-4881 GCA_036494865.1 Chthoniobacterales bacterium
GACCCGGTCTCCGATTTTCACTTCTTTTTCCTTGCTCATGAATGCTTCGCCGATGTCGGGATTATGCCCGTTGCGGGTGGCGGAGCTGCGAATGAGGGCGGACCAATACGAAATTGTTTTCTCACGTTCCGTCGCTGGCAAATCTTCGCCGGTGGCGAGAACCGGAGCGGCGGCGCCAATCGCGCTGACGGGCGACATGTAAATGTGTTGGGTAGCGAGCGCGATCAGGGAACCGGCCGAACCGGCATTCGAATTGATAAAGGTGTAAGTCGGAATCGTGGTGTGATTGAGCATGCTGGTTATTTCCGCGGCGACATCGAGCCGTCCCCCATAGCTGTCCATTTCAAAAACGATCGCCCCCGCGCCCGCGCTCTCCGCGGCTTTGACCGCGCGCCGCAAAAACAAAAACAGCGGCGGCGAAATTTCGCCTCGCAGCGGAACGACTACCGTGTCGCCTTTCTGAACGACTTCACGCGCCTCGGTAGAGGGCGCGAGTGTCGCCAGGGCAACGAGCATAAGCGAAAGCCGGAACAAAATTCTCATCAAAAGGGACGCGTCTCGCTTAATTTGAATCGCGAGCGGCGGCAACACGAGCGAAAAGTAAACGCGCCATGGGAACGATCCCGTCACAGACCATCGAGCAGATCGCGGCCGCGAACGACATCGTGGAAGTGATCGGGACGTATTTTCCGCTCAAGCGCGCGGGCACGACCTTCAAGGCGCTCTGTCCATTCCATCAGGAAAAAACGCCATCGTTTACGGTGAGTCCGCAGCGCCAGACCTTTCACTGTTTCGGCTGCGGAGTGGGCGGGAGCGTTTTTCGTTTCGTGATGGATTACGAGCATCTCGATTTTCCGAGCGCGGTGCGCAAACTCGCGGTGCGTGCCGGCATTCCGGTCATGGAAGAGCGCGGCGCGAGCGAAGGCGACGATCGCCAGCACGAGACGCGGCGCGCTTTGCTTCAACTCCACGCGGAAGCGGCGGAATGGTTTCACCAGAACCTAACGAAGAATAAGATCGGCGGGCCGGCCCGCGAATATTTGAAGAAGCGCGGGATCGATCGGCGCATCGCGCAGGACTGGCAGATTGGATTTGCGCCGGAAAGCTGGGACGCGTTTATGAGTTGGGCGCTCGAGCGCGGTTACCGGCGTGGGCAAATTTTGCAAAGCGGATTGATCAAGCCGCGGGACGACAATCGCCCGGACGGAGAAGCTTACGATCGCTTTCGCGGGCGGATCATGTTCCCGATTCACAACGATGTGGGCGAGGTGATCGCATTCAGCGGCCGGGTGCTGGAAAAAGAGGCGGAGGCAGCAAAGTATCTGAATTCGCCCGAGACGCCGCTCTTCCGGAAAGGATCTGTGCTCTTCGGCCTGCACAAAACGAAGCGCGGGTTGATCGAGGCGAACTGCGCCATCGTCTGCGAAGGTCAGCTCGATTTGATCACGGTCTTCGAGGCTGGAATCACCAACGTGGTCGCGCCGCAAGGGACCGCTTTCACTGAAAACCAGGCGCGAATCCTGAAGCGTTTTGTCATTGAAGTCGTTCTCTGTTTTGATGCGGACGCTGCCGGGCAGAAAGCGGCGGAACGCTCGCTCGAAGCTCTGCTCCAGAACGATCTCATCGTCCGGGTGGCGGAGATGAATGCGGGCGAGGATCCGGACTCGATGATCCGGGAGCGGGGGAAAGAGGAGTTTGAAAAACGAATCGCGGGCGCGCGCGATTTTTTCGATTGGTGGATAGAACGCGAATCCGCCGGGACCGATTTGGATTCGTTAGGCCAAAAGATGCAACTGGCGCGCCGGCTGGCGGAGACGGTCGCGCGGGTGCACGATCCGCTGATGCGCGCGGAAGTGGCAAACAAAGTGAGCGCGCGGATCGGTGTGGCGCGTTCCGATTTCGGCCGGCTCCTGACAAAGCCGAGCCGCGAGCGAGTGCGATCGGCTGAACAAACCGGAGAAACAATGACGCCGCTACCCCGGCACGAAATCGCGATTCTTTGTCTACTGGCATTACGCGACCCGGAAGCGCGCGAGTTTCTTCAAGCGCAAAATTGGCGCGAGGTCCTGGCGCAGACGCCCGATGCCGAAATTTTGGGACGCATTCTCGCGGCGGATTTGCGTCCCGACGATCCGGCTTCGATTAATGTTTTTATGGCGGGACTTTCGATAGGCGACGAAGCGCTGGTTGCTTCCTGGTTGCTGCAGAAGATGCCGCCGAACAGTCTGGAGGTTGCGCAGGGCTGGTGGAAGGGGTTGCGCCAGGGAATGCTTCGGCGCCAACTCCAAATCGCGGAAGGCCGGATGAAACTCCCGCGTCTGAGCACAGGCGAATCCGTCAATTTGCAGAAACAAATTCTTGACCTTACGGAACAGCTCCGCGAGCTTTCGAAGTTTTCGTCTGCCCGCGTGCTCGACACCTGAAACTGTCGCTGAGGGGGCAGTGAGCGTGAGCGGATGGCAATTCCTCAAAAGCACAAAGTTTTGGCAACGCACCGAAAAAAAAACCCACGAGGCCGGCCGCCGCTGAAAAAATCAGCGAAAGCTAAACCCATCAAGCGAGGCCAAACGGACCGGGCGAAGGTTCGTTTTAAGCGAGCGAAACGATCAAACGTTCCCGAGCGGGGAAAGCGCGCACCGATTCGATTATCGAAGCGCTTGGTTGATGCAATCGGCGCCGATCTTGGGGAGATTGCTGCGCCGCCGGCCACTGTGCAAACTCGGATTCGCGAGCTGATCAAGCTCGCGAAGGAACAGGGTTACCTCACTTTCGACGATCTGAACGAAGCGCTTCCGGCCGACGTGACCGACGCGGATGAGCTGGATGCGATTTTGACCCGTCTGCGCCGGATGGAGATCGACATCATCGAAGCGTCCGAGGTCGATCGATACAAGGACGGCAAAAAAGAAAGCGAAGAAGAAGAGGAAGAGAAGCCGGAAACAAAGCTCGATATTCTCGACGATCCGGTGCGGATGTACCTGAAGCAAATGGGCCAGGTGCCGCTGTTGACGCGCGAACAGGAAGTGGAGATTTCCAAGCGAATCGAAGAGGCGGAGATCATGGTGCAGCGCCTGATCAATCGGTTCGGTTTCATTGCGAAGGCCCATCTCGATCTCGCCCAGAAGCTGACTGAAGGCGGCGAACGATTCGACCGGGTGATCCTCGACAAGAAAATCGAGAGCCGGGAACGCTACATGAAATTGCTGCCGCGGCTTTGCCGGCAGGTAGAAAAACTCGGCTTATCCATCAACCAACAGTATTCGCATATTCTCCCGAGCTCCGGGCGGCGCGACGCCAAGAAGTTGAAGGTGTTCCAAAAGTCAGTCGCCTCGCTTCAAAAGCTCTATCCGAAATTTTATTTCAAACAAAAGGTAACGGAGGAATTCGTTCATCTGGCGGACGAACAATTTTTGGCCCTGACCCGACTGCAGAGCGAGATGAGCAAGCATCCGCGGGACAACGGCGCGCGGTCGCCGCTCGGGATCAAGTCGCGCGACCTGGAAAACTCACTCTGGCTTTCGCTCGAAGAATACTCCGAGCATTACCGGGCGCTGAAGAGCTGGCTGCACAAAGCGCTCCGCGCCAAAACGGAAATGGTGGAGGCAAATCTGCGCTTGGTAATCTCGATCGCAAAGAAATACACCAACCGTGGCCTCTCCTTTTTGGATCTGATCCAGGAGGGAAATATGGGCCTGATGAAGGCGGTCGAAAAATTCGAGTATCGGCGCGGCTATAAATTTTCCACCTATGCCACCTGGTGGATTCGCCAGGCGATCACCCGCTCGATCGCGGACCAGGCGCGCACGATCCGCATCCCGGTGCACATGATCGAGACGATCAACAAACTGATGCGGGTGCAGAAGCAGCTCGTGCAGGAATATGGACGCGAACCAACGCCGGAAGAGGTGGCTGAGGAAATTTTACTGCCGGTCGATCGCGTGCGCGCCGTTTTGAAAATGGCGCAGCAGCCGATTTCGCTGCAGTCGCCGGTAGGCGAAAGTGAAGAAACAAATTTCGGAGATTTTATTGAAGACAAGGGCGCGGAAAATCCGAGCGACATGACGGCGATCGTGCTCCTGAAAGAAAAAATCAAGGACGTGCTGGAAACGTTGACCGAGCGGGAGCGCCAGGTGCTGGAGCAGCGTTTCGGATTGGTGGACGGCTATAGCCGCACGCTGGAAGAAGTGGGCCGTCAATTTCGAGTGACTCGCGAGCGCATCCGGCAGATCGAAGCGAAAGCGTTGCGAAAAATGCGGCATCCGACCCGGATTCGACAACTGGAAGGTTTTCTTGACGCGGCCGAAACCTAGCGGCCATGTGGCCGATTCGGCGACGCGCAACTTTGCTGGCTAAGAAGAGTTTAATGACTCGAAGATGAAGCGCGAAGACGATCAGGAACTATGGGACTTGCTTGGCCATGTCGATGAGCCGAAAATTTCGCCCTTCTTCGCGCGCAATGTTTTGCGGGAAGTTCGCGAGCGGAAACGGCCTACTCGTTTCGCGGCCTGGCTGAGTTTGAGAAGATTGATTCCCGCGACCGGTCTTGCGGTTGCTCTTGTTGCGATTGTCCTGCTGCGAACGCAAGTGCCGAGCGTCCCACTATCGCACGCGCATCGCAGCAGGCCGGCAGCGATCGACGCACAGGATTACGACCTTATCGCAGACTTAGACGATCTGGCCGCGTCCGACGACAACAGCTCGTTGGAAGACAACGTCCTGCTCTAGTTCCGCAAGAGACTTCCTGTTAAGTCAAATCGGCTCGGGCCGACTACGCTTACGGCCGGTAGTGCCGCGCATAATAGATGCGCCGGCCGTGATGCCAGTAATAACGAGGCCCCACGTATACGACAGGTCGCGCATAGTATGCCGGCCCGTAATAGC
>DASXNS010000140.1:0-2587 GCA_036494865.1 Chthoniobacterales bacterium
GGCAGGTAGAGCATATCCCCTTGGCCTAACAAACGGTCGGCGCCGTTCTCATCCAGGATCACCCGGCTATCGATCTTGGAGGCGACTTGAAATGCGATCCGGCTCGGAACGTTCGCTTTGATGACGCCGGTGATGACATCCGCGCGCGGCGTTTGCGTAGCCACGATGAGATGAATACCGGCCGCTCGCGCCATTTGGGTGATGCGCGCGATCGCGCTCTCGACATCAGCCGGAGCCGTCTGCATCAGGTCCGCCAGCTCGTCGATGATGATGACGATGTAAGGCATCCGTTGAGAAATCACCGGCTCGTCATCCCGCGGGACTTTGATTTCGTTTTCTGGAGCGGCAGCCGTGTCAGCTGTCGTATTCCTTGCAGGCGACACGCCTGCCTCGACAGCGTCTTGGTCTAATTCCTTCTGCGTTTTTTTCGCCGGTCGCCCGTTGAAACTCGTGATATTTCGCACCCCGGCTTGGGCAAAGATCTTATAGCGATTCTCCATTTCTTTGATAACTCGTCGTAAGGCGAGCAGCACTTTCTTGGAGTCGGTAACTACCGGCGCGAAAAGATGGGGAAGCTTCTCATAGACCTGCATCTCAACCACTTTCGGATCGATCATCACGAACTTCAGCTCATCGGGTTTGAAACGATAGAGCATGCTCGCGATCAGCGCATTAATGCAGACGCTCTTGCCGCTGCCGGTTGTTCCCGCGACCAGCAAATGCGGCATTTGTGCGAGATCGGCGATGATCGTTTTGCCGTAAACATCCTTGCCGAGTGCGAGCGGAAGTTTCGCTCTGGTTTTCGCTTCCTCCCAATCCTGCGACTGGAGCAACTCGCGCAGCGTCACTTTCACTTTCCGGGTGTTCGCAAGCTCAATGCCCACCGTGTCCTTGCCGGGAATCGGCGCCAGAATATTGATTCGTTCCGCACGCGTGGCCCGCGCCAGGTCGCGCTCGAGCGCGACGATTTTATCCACCCGCACGCCTTTGGCTGGGTAAACTTCATAGCGCGTGATCGTGGGACCTTTGGTAATGTCGCCGGCCGCGACGGCGATGCCGAATTGCGCCAGCGTTTCGATCAACGTTTGTTGAATTTGCTCCAGCTCCGCCGGATCGGTGGCGGTCCGTCCTTCGGTATCGTGTTCATCGAGGAGATCGAGGCCGGGTAGAACATAATTTTCCGCGTCCCAGGTTTGACTCGTTAGGCCGGGGAGCGGATTTGCCTTCGCTTCCGCGCCGCGCAATTCCGCCAGCGACGGTTTTTTTCGGGTCGCTTCCGCCGGCAGCGCGGTGGTATCGACGACTTTCGGTTTCGGCCGACTGGCCAGTTCTTCCGGCGAAATAAATACGCCGCTTGGTTCGGGGACGGGCGCGCCCTTTTTGCGCAATTGTTTTTCGATCACGCGTTGTTGCTTGGCAAGTTCGCGCCGGCTGATCTCGAGCTGGCCTTTCAAATCCGATTTGCGCAGCCGCCGTTTCAATTCCCATTCCCGCAACGCCAACAGACCGTGATGCGCGCCCGCCACCGTTTGCCTAACGAGATGAACGGGCCGCAGCCCCGTCATCAGAATGAGAGTGCTGAGATAAATTCCGGTGAGGAGAATGATCGAGCCGACGCCGCCCATCCACGCGAGAAGCAATTTTTTCCCGAGCGCGTAGCCGAGCCATCCGCCTGGTCCTTGAATATTAAAAGCGGAGCGCCAGCCTTGCAGATGCTGCGTTTGCAATTGAAGCAAGCACGCCGCGGAAACAATGAACAGGACGATCCAGCCCAGGCGCGGCGTGACCCGCAATCTCGAGTGGAATAATTTAGCGCCGCCGAATCCGAGGAGCACGACTGCTAGTAAATAAGAAGCCGCGCCGATCATGAGATAGGAAAAGCCGGCGATGATGGCGCCGAACGGTCCGATGAAATTCTGTGCCGGGCGGTTCGGCGGAGAGATGTGGCTAAAGGGAACCCACGACGGCAGATCCTTGGGCGCGTAAGAAATCAACGCCAGGAAGAGAAGCGTGCCCGTGCCCAGAAGAATGAGAGCGAAGACTTCATTCCACGCGGTGTTTTTGATCGTGCGAGCCACTGCGGCTCATAGTAATCCGGCGGAGAGGGCTTTCAATTTCATTCCGAATTTCTCGAATGGGAAAAACGCCGAGCACTTATCGTTTCGTACCTTTCAGCCTCTGGAGTTCGACATTGGGGATCGGACGTTGGGCGTTCGACGTTTTCTATCTCCCCCGCTTTCCTTCTTGCGCCTTCCAAGGCGAGGCGCTTACTGTGCGACGCGTTATGCGATTTTCTCTTCGCAGGGCTGGCGTCACGCTGGCGGCCGGCTCGTTAATTTTCTTCTGTTCCTGTGAGCGCCATCACGTGGGCGAACTACCGGAAGAGCAAAGATCGTCACCCGCAGTCGATTCGCAGACGGCGCCTCATGCGACTCCGACTCCGCCGACGCGAGCGACCCCCGCCGAATTTTTCTCGCCGCAGCCGAACCCCTGATCGGACGGATCGTCCCATGGCTAAGCACGAATACGCCTCCACCCCGCCCAACATCAGCACGATGCCACCGGGCGTTCCTTACATTATCGGCAA
>DASXNS010000141.1:0-8388 GCA_036494865.1 Chthoniobacterales bacterium
TTTCGTGCTGCCAATAAATCGTCACGATCCACCAACGCGTTCCGTCGTAGAACAATTGAATGCTGTTAATTCCGCGCATGAACGGCTCCGCTTCATTTTCCTGGTGGCGCGACTCGTAGGTGCTCCAAACATGGGCGACACAACCAAACTGCTCGGTCTTGCGCGCTATCTCTTTTTCGTAGAAACCGTTTTTCTCGAAATACGGTTCGACCCGCGCGATGTAAGCTTCCACATCGAGAACCTGTGGCGCGAGCTTGTTCTCACTCGTCACTCGGGACTCGCCATTGGTCACACATGGCTTTGCCGCGGTCGGAATTAAACGAGCGCCAGGCGCGAACAATGAGCGTTCGCGATTCCAATCGCGCTTTTGACCGGCGCCGCCGGAGATCAGGTCGTAAGCAGCGTCGATGATCGCGTCAATTGAGGCGACATCAGCCGGGTCGGGAAGAGATGTTAGCTCTCGTTCTTGTCGAAGGTCATTTTTTCTCATCGCACCGAATGAAACCACTACCCGTTCCTAAACGCCATCTTGAGTTCGGCCGTTAGCAACTTCGGCAGCAGCCAGTCGCGCTCCAACTCGCGTCTTGTTGTTGCACCAACAAACTGATTAGCTAAGCCTGCGAAGGCTTTAATCGAGAATCACCAGGCGAGCCGCCCCGCTCCCGCGCCGGCGCTCGACTCCGTTCATCCCGGCGCGCCTCCCGCCTCGCTCGCGCAGGGCGACGCTTCCGATCGCAAAACGGAAAAGCTAGCCGAAGAACTTTCCGCTGCCGCCATCGCGTCCGGCTTATCGCTCCAGTTATGGAACGGCTCGGAGCTCAACTTGGGCGGTGACAACCCCGCCTGCACTTTACAAGTGCACACGCCCGCCGGTCTGCGCGCGCTTCTTTTTCGCCCCAGTTCTTTGAGACTGGGCGAGGCCTACATCTTCGGCGATTGCGATGTCGTCGGGAATTTGCGCGACGTTTTCCGTATCGCCGATCAACTCATCGGGCGCAAAAGCAGCTTCTCCGATCGGCTTCGCGCCGGCTGGTTCCTTCTCCGCCATTCCCGCAGCGGCGCTGCTGCGAAATACGCCGCCCGCCTCAGCGGCGGCCGTCAATCGCGGAGCCGCACCCGGCGGGCGATCAGTTATCACTACGATTTGCCGGTGGAGTTCTGGCGGCTCTGGCTCGACCCGCGATTGGTTTACAGTTGCGCCTATTTCGCCACGCCCGCCGCCACTTTGGAAGAAGCGCAGCTGGCCAAGCTCGATCTCATCTGCCGCAAGCTCCGGCTCCGTCCCGGCGAACGCTTTCTCGATATGGGCTGCGGCTGGGGTGCGCTCATTTGCCACGCCGCAAAACAATACGGCGTCCAGGCCCTCGGCGTCACCCTGAGCGCGCGCCAGGCCGAGCACGCCCAGGAACAAATTCAAAGGCTCGGCCTCGGCGATAGCTGCAAAGTGGAAGTCCGGGATTTTTTCGATGCGGGGGAATTGGGCCCGTTCGACAAAATCGCCAGCGTCGGAGCAGTCGAGCACGTCCAATCGCTCGAGCGCTACTTCGATTGCGTTCACCGGATGCTCCAGCCCGGCGGCTGGTTTTTGAATCACGGCATCACCACCAGCCCCACCCAGCCGTTGCGGAAGGGCGATTCGTTTCTCGACCGCTATGTTTTCCCGGATTACCGCCTCGCCAGCATCGGCGCGACCGTCGGCGCAGCGGAGCGGGCCGGGTTCGACGTGCGCGACGTGGAGAATCTGCGGGAACATTATGCGTGCACCGTCCAGCACTGGCACGAGCGGCTGGTCCACGCTCGGGCCGAGATCGAAAAGCTGAGTGATCCGGTGCGGTATCGCATCTTCGATTTATATCTGGCCGGGACCGGCTACGAATTCCGGGTTGGCCGTTTGCAGTTGCACCAAACCCTCCTCTTCAAGCCCGATCCAACCGCCCCCCTCGCTCCTCAAACCCGCGCGCACGTAATCGCCGGTGCTACCGAGAAGCCCGAAAGATCAAGATGGCAGTGAAGACGCTGGACGCGATTTATCACAACGCCTTCGCAGGCCATCGTGACACCTGAGCGGGTGGAAGAGACAAAGCCTCGCGGAGAAGGTCGGCACGAAAAAAAGCGCAAAGCCGGCGTCGCTAATCATTGCGGGGCAACGGGACTTTCCGTTTCCATTGCGTCTGCGCGTCGCATAGTTTCTGGCGATGCAAACGACGGCGCACGATCCAGCTGAGGAACTTCTCCGCACTTACACGGAAAGCGGTGGGATCAATTACCTCGATGCCGCGGCCCGGCTGCCATCGCGCCCCGCGATTGAATCGGCCTGTGCCGATCTGATGAGCCTGATGTTCCCGGGATTTCACGGCGCGGCGCTGGTGGATTCAAGCGATCTGCCCGATGTGACCCGAAGCCGAATCAAGAGTCTGCACGCGCGGATGAAGCCGGAGATCGCCAAGAGTTTCGGCCAGGAGTCCAACCCCGATGCGGCTGAAAACAAGGCGGAGGAAATCCTGAGCTGGTTCATGTCGGAGCTTGGCCGATTGCGGCAGGTGTTGTGGACGGATATTGACGCGGCCTACGAAGGCGATCCAGCCGCAAGCAGCTACGAAGAAGTGATCGTGGCTTATCCGGCGGTGGAGGCGATCGCAATCCAGCGAATGGCCCATCTTCTATATGAGAGAAAGGTGCCGCTGATCCCGCGGTTAATGACGGAATGGGCGCACAGCCGCACCGGAATCGATATTCATCCGGGCGCGAAAATCGGGTCGCACTTTTTTATCGATCACGGCACCGGGGTGGTGATCGGCGAGACCTGCCAGATCGGCGCGCACGTGAAGTTGTTTCACGGCGTCACCCTCGGGGCGCGGAGTTTTCAACGGGACGAGCGCGGGCGGATTCGGAAGGGCGGAAAGCGCCACCCGAACGTGGAAGATGATGTCACGATCTACCCAAACTCGACCGTGCTCGGCGGAGAGACCGTGGTCGGCGCGAGGAGCACGATCGGCGGAAATGTTTTTCTGACCCAAAGCGTGCCGCCGGATTCGCTGGTTTATTATGAAGCGAAACAAATCCGGATCGTGCCGAAACATTCGCACGCCCAGCCGAGCGATGATTTTCTTTCGAAATGATTTATCTCGATCATAACGCGACGACGCCGCTCTGCCCGCCTGCGCGGGAAGCGATGGAGCCGTTTCTCGAGCGGCACTTCGGCAATCCTTCGAGCATTCACGCGCTCGGGCGCGAGGCGCGCGCGGGAGTGGACGACGCGCGCGACCGGCTGGCCGCGCTCCTGGGCGCGCAGCCGCATGAGCTGATTTTCACCAGCACCGGCACCGAGTCGAACAATCTCGCGGTGCTCGGCCTGGCCCGCGCCCATGCAGAGCGAGGCCGGCATTTGATTTGCGCGAGCACGGAACATCACGCGGTCCTGCACGCCTTCGAGCATTTGGCGAAGCGAGAAAATTTCGAAGTCACCTTTCTGCCGGTGAACGAACTCGGGCGGATCGATCCCGACGAGCTGGAGAACGCGATCCGCGAAGAGACCACGGTGGTCTCGATCATGACCGCGAACAATGAGACCGGTGTGCTCCAGCCGATGAATGAGATCGCTCGCGTATGCGCGGAGCGCGGAGTTTTGTTACACAGCGACATGGTGCAGTCGTTCGGGAAAGTGGCGACGCGACTGGCCGGGAGCGGATTGAGCGCGGCCAGCTTTGCCGCGCACAAATTTTACGGACCCAAAGGCGCGGGACTCCTTTATCTTCGCGCCGGGGTGGAAATCGATGCGGTGCAATTCGGCGGAGCGCACGAAAATCAGCGCCGCCCCGGGACGGAGAATGTGCCGGCGATTGTCGGAATGGCAGCGGCGGCGGACTGGGTGTTGCGCGATTTCGAGTCGGAGCAGGAACGACAACGCGGATTGCGCGATCGTTTGTGGCAACGAATCGCGGAGTCGCTTCCGCCCGCGAGGCAAAACGGCGACACGGCCCATCGCCTCGCCAATACCCTCAATGTGAGCTTGGAAGGAATCAGCTCGGAGACGATGTTGATGGCGCTCGATCTCGAAGGGGTGGGAGCATCGAGCGGCTCGGCTTGCATGGTGGGGTCGGTAGTGGCCTCACACGTTTTGCTGGCGATGGACTTGCCCGCTTCGCTAGCCGCCTCGGCCATTCGCTTCTCGTTAGGCCAGGGTACGACCGCGGCCGAGATCGATCAAGCCGGCGGCAAGATCGCGCGAGTTATTGCGCGTAGCTGCTCCGCAAGATCGGACGCACCCGCGGAAAAATTCGCGCTTGCCTGAGTTTATTTATCGTCGTTTCCCAATCCAACGGACGATTTCAATTCGTCACTTTATCCGAGATGATGAAGAATTTCGTGAGCTTGGCGCGCCCGAAATTTGTGGTGAGTGCGACGTCCGCGGCATCGCGGCCGGTTGCCATGACAATGCGACCGATCCGCGGCACGTTGTGGCGCGCGTCGAAGGTGTGCCAGCGATTGCCGAGATAAACTTCGAACCAGGCGCTGAAATCCATCGGGTTCACGTCCGGCGGCACGCCGATGTCGCCGAGATAACCGGTGACATAACGCGCCGGAATGTTCATGCAGCGACAAAACGTGACCGCGAGATGATTGAAGTCGCGGCAGACACCTTTGCCGTCGCGATAAACGTCAAACGCCGTCTTGGTGGAATCGGCAAATTGATAGCCGAAGGTGACGTGGCTGTTGACCCAGTCGCAGATCGCACGCACCCGGTGCCAGCCTGGCGGCGTCGCCCCAAATAATTTCCAGGCGGCGTCGGAAAGCTTATCCACTTCGCAGTAACGGCTCGGCAAAAGAAAAGCGAGCGTCTCAGCCGGGAGATTCTCGACGGTATGTTGCGAATCGTCGGATGGTTGACGATCCGCGTTGCCGCTGTCTTCGATAAACGCTTCGAGCGAAAGCCGCAGCTCGCCCGGCGGCGAGAAGATGCGCGCGCAACGATTCCCAAACAGGTCGGTGAAATCAGCAACCGGAATGGCCGGCTCGACCACCAGTTTTTCTTCCGAGCGCAAATCGGGCACGCGTGACGGATGCACGTAAAGCATCAAGACCATCGGCGTGTAGCCCGAAAGCTCGAAGCGGATGTCAAAACCAATCTTGATGATCATGGCGGCGGCAAGAGTAGCACAGGCGCTCTGATTGCATCGCTTAAATTGCCAGCGCAGCTTTCTCGGAGCCGAACTCGGCGGCGACGGTGAGTGTCTCGCCGACCGACAGCCGGAGGTCGCGCAAGCGCACTTCGCCTAGCGGCAACGACATCAGCGCGAACTCGCGCCGTTCCAATTTCTGCAAATGTGGCGCGAGAACTCCACAAGCCAGCGACGCGATCGCTCCATCGCCGGTGCAAGTCAATCCGGAGATCCTGGCGTTGAGTTTTTCGTCGAGATCAAGCTGGCCGCTGAGGCGGATCGATGCGCTTAGAAACAATTTCCGCGCCCGCAGCTGCACTTCGGCCGCGACAGAATGTGAATCTTTGCGAGTCAGAATTAATTGCACGCGATCGATCGTCACACCGTGTCTGCCTGCTTCGCTCTTGGCGATTTCGGCAATGAGCGCCTCGAGATCGCGGGGCGAAGTGGAAATTTTAATTTTTCCGTCGCCCGCACTCTCGACGGTAAGAACGATCTCGCCGTTTGCATCTTTGCCCTGGCCAAGGCGAAGATCGCGGGCGGAAAAAGAAAGATCGATCTTTGCGGGACCAACCGAAAGCGCGGAAGCATTCATCGTCATTCGCGCGAGCTGAATCGTCGGTGAACTCTGGCTCGAGATCAGTGGCGGGCGCGGCGGATTCGGTCGGAGCCGGGCGCCCTCCAGCGAGATATCGATTTCATCGAGCTGCGGGTACGAGCGCGAGCGGACAATAACCGGATCGGCGGTAACGACGAAGATGCGCTTTAGGCTCTCGTTCAGCAGGCGTGTTAGCTCGGCGGCGGAAGACGGAAATGACTTGGTGAAGAGAGGAAACATGGAAAGCGAGAAACGTCCAACGCCCAAGGCCCAACGTCCAACGCCGAGTAAAGCAGAGATGGATTTTATCCGCTGTGAAGGACCGGCGGAGAGGCAAAAAGAAGTTGCGTCTTCGGGCTTCTTCGCTAAGTTCCGCGTTCCTTTATGGCGAAAACCTCCTGGATAAATCGCAACGATCGCAAGCGCGCTACCGTGAAAAAGTACGCGGCCCTGCGCGCTGAGCTTAAAGCCAAGAAAGATTACATTGGCCTGTCGCAGCTTCCGCGCGATGCCAGCCCGACCCGGGTGGTAAACCGTTGCGAAGTAAGCGGCCGTCGCCGCGCTTTCATTCGCCGCTTCAAGATTTCGCGCCTCACTTTTCGCGAGCTGGCTTCCGCCGGGTTCATTCCCGGTGTGACTAAATCGAGCTGGTAAGAACGCAGCTCGTTAGGTTTCCCGGGTGCCGGAGACGCGCATCCGTTCCATGAATTCGTTATTCTTATTTCTCGCGTTCGGTCCGTTGGCCGAAGCGATTTCGGAGCACTGGGATTCGCCCGCCCTGTTGTTGGTGAAGCTGGCCGCGATTTTTGGCCTCGTCCTCCTGAATGCTTTTTTCGTCGCCTGCGAGTTCGCTATTGTAAAGGTCCGCAGCAGCCAGCTCGATGCGCTGGTGGAGGAGGGGAATTTGCGCGCGACCTTCGCGAAGCATGTGCGCGGTCATCTCGACGCCTACCTTTCCGCGACCCAGCTCGGTGTCACCCTCGCTAGTCTCGCCCTCGGCTGGGTCGGCGAACAATTTCTCGCCGCGATGCTCCAGCCCGCTTTCGCGTTGGTAAACATCCACTCCCACGCAATCGTCTCCTCGATCTCGATCACGTTCGCCTTCATTGGAATTACTTTTCTTCACATCGTGTTTGGCGAACTTGCGCCGAAATATATCGCGATTGGAAACCCATTGCCGGTCTCGCTGCGACTTGTTAGGCCGCTCCACGCCTTTTATATTTTGTTCAAGCCGGCCATCTGGCTGCTCCACAAATCATCGAATCTGGTTCTGCAAAAATTGCTCAGGATCCAGCCTGTGGCAGGCTCCGAGCTCGCGCACAGCGAGGAGGAGTTGCGCTTGATTCTCGATCAAAGCGAAAAGTCCGATGAAGTCTCCTCGTTAGGCCGCGATCTCCTGGTCAACGCACTCGATCTGCGCCGTCGCGTGGTGCGCGATATCATGACGCCGCGCGGCGAAGTCGTGTTTCTCGATGTCGAGGAAAGTTTTGAGGAGAATGTCAAGAAGGCGCTCGCTTCGCGCCACACCCGTTTTCCGCTTTGCCGCGGTCATCTCGATAACACTCTTGGATTGATTCATATTAAGGAGCTCGTCCCGATGATGCGCGATCCGCATCCCGATCTGCTGCGGATCAGGCGCGAGTTGACTCCGGTGCCGGAAATGATGTCGCTCGAAAAATTGCTCAATCTTTTTTTGAGCAAGCACGCCCATCTCGCCATCGTCGTGGATGAATATGGCGGCACGGTCGGAATGGTGACGCTTGAAAATGTGCTCGAGGAAATCGTGGGCGATATCCAGGACGAATTCGACAGCGAGAAGGCGGAGTTTCGCGCCATTAACGAAAACGAATTCTCGCTCGACGGCGCAGTCGGCCTCTATGAACTTCGCGATCTCGCCGGATTGGAATTGGAGAGCCCCGACGTGAGCACGATCGGCGGTTACGTGACCCATTTGCTCGGGCATCTCCCGCGCCAAGGCGAGCAGGTGCGGATCGACGGTTATCTTGTTACCGTTTCACAAACCGACGGGCGGCGCGTCGGGCAACTGCATTTTCGCAAACTGGATGAGGCCGCTGCCGTGGCCGAGTCGAAAAGCTCGGACGCTGCGCTTTAGCGCGCCGGCGCTCTCTGCCAATCGGCGCGAGGTGGAATGGAACTGATTTGCGAAACGGAAATCGTTTGTCCGCACTGCGGCGAATCTTTCCCGCTCCAGGTGGACACTTCGCAATCCGAGCAGTCGCTCGTGGAAGACTGCACGGTTTGTTGCCGGCCGATCGCGCTCACCATCTGCTGTTCCCCTGGCGAAATCGAAAGCGTCTCGGAAGCAAAAGGATGAGCGCGCATATCCCGAAGCGAAGCGTTAATCAGCGCAGCACTTTTCCAGCTTGATCTGATTTTCGCGGCGCGCGCGATGCTTCTTCGCCAGCGCTCGATTGTGTTTGACCAGTCTCCCGCGCGGGAGCGGCTGAACTGCGCATCCCAGTTTTTCCAAAACGTAAATCGCCGCGCCGCGGATCGATGCTTCCGCCACAACGGAGACGCGAAGATCGCGACCCAGCGCGTCGGCCAGTAAACAAAGCGACCTGGGCGAATGCAAAATTCCGCCGGAGACAATCACTTCTTTCACCGGAC
>DASXNS010000142.1:0-3738 GCA_036494865.1 Chthoniobacterales bacterium
ATTTTCCAAACGCTTTCCCCGCAGGACCAGGGTCTGGTTAGCCAGGGAAAAATTCGCGAAGGAATGACCCAGGACGCGGTCTGGCTGGCGTGGGGCGCGCCCGATCAAAAAGCGAGTGGCACGGCGCGCGGCCGTCAGGTGGAGACGTGGATCTACAACGAATACACTTATGCCGGTGCGCCCTATCCGTATCCGTTCGGCCCTTATGGTTACGGCGGCTACTTCGGCGGCGGGGTCGTTTTCCATCGTCACCACGGCAGCCGGTTCGCGATTATCGGCGATCCGTTCTTCGATCCGTTTTACTACTCTTATATTCCCCCGCGATTGGCTTACCCGTCGAAGACGGTCACGTTCTCGAATGGCCGGGTAGTTTCGATTCAGTTTCTGACTCCGCCGCGTTAGCTGGTTAGGCAGAGAGCGGCCTTGTCGTTCGCCAGCGAAAGCGCGATCTTTCCTGAATGGCCTACGGCTCATTTCGGCAATTTGTCGGCGCGCTGGAAAAAGCGGGCGAACTGACGCGGGTCAACATCCCAGTCGAAACAAATTTGCTGATCGCGGAATGGGCGAACCGCGAGATGAAATCGCAGGGCGGCGGAAAGGCGTTGCTCTTTGAAAAGCCGACTGTCGATGGAAGAGCGTCGCAATTTCCGCTCGCGATCAACACGATGGGTTCGCGGCGGCGGATGGCGCTGGCGTTGCAAGTGAGCAGCGTCGAAGATCTCGCCCAGGAAATTCAATTGATCCTGAAGGCGAAGCCGCCGACGGACTTGCGGGAAGGCTGGGGCTTGCTCAAGCAAGGACTTCACCTGCTTTACGCGCGCCCGCGGCATTCGAAAGAAGGCGAGTGCCAGGAAGTGGTGCATCGATTCGACGACGGCGCGCCATCCTTCACATTGTCGGATATTCCGATCCTGAAATGCTGGCCGAAAGATGGCGGGCGTTTCATCACCCTGCCGAACGTGCACACGCGCGACCCCGATACGGGCGCGCGTAACCTCGGCATGTATCGCATGCAGGTTTACGATGGGCGCACGACCGGGATGCATTGGCAGGTGCACAAAGTCGGAGCGCGTCATGGCCGGCGTTATTACGAACGGGGCGAGCGCATGCCAGTGGCGGTGTGCCTCGGCGGCGATCCTGCTTACACTTTCGCCGCGACCGCGCCGCTGCCCGATGGACTCGACGAAATTCTTTTTGCCGGATTCATCCGGAAAAAATCAGTCGATCTCGTGCCCTGCAAAACAATCGAGCTGGAAGTTCCGAGCGACGTCGATTTCGTGCTCGAGGGTTACGTTCAGCCGGGCGAAATGCGGCCGGAAGGTCCATTTGGCGATCACACCGGTTACTACACCGCGCCGGAGGATTACCCGGTTTTTCATCTGACCGCGATCACGCATCGTCGCGATGCAATTTACCCCACCACGATCGTCGGCATCCCGCCGATGGAGGATTTTTACATGGGCGACGCGAGCGTGCGGATTTTCCTGCCGGTTTTCAAAATGAATTTTCCCGAGCTAGTGGACATGACGCTGCCGCCGGAAGGCGTTTTCCATAATCTGGTTTTCGTCAGCATCCGGAAACAATATCCCTATCAAGCTTTCAAGGTGATGCACGGGCTGTGGGGAATGGGGCAGATGATGTTTAGCAAATACATCGTGGTGGTGGACGAAGATTGCGACGTGCACAACACCAGCGAAGTGCTTTTCCGGTTATGCGCGAACACCGATCCAGAGCGCGACAGCACGATCATTCGCAATCCGAGCGATTCACTGGATCACGCGCCGACATCGCAGAACATCGGCTCGCACATGGGACTCGATGCTACCCGTAAACTTCCTGGCGAAAATTATCATCGCTCCTGGCCCGAGCTGATCAAAATGACCGACGAAGCGCAGGCGATCGTCGATGCGCTCCAAAAGAAAATGAGTTGACCCCGCCATCGCGGGATCAACTCATTTTTTGGAATGCTTTCCCGCTTAGGGCCGGCGGAAAATCCTGCCGGACTCCGGATCGCGCACGAGCGCGCCGTGCGGAATGCCCCGGACATCCACGAGAGCGTGCGGCGGATAGGGGCTCTCCAGTAACCCAGGCCGGCCCACGCGTCTCCCGTACGGATAATATCCCATCGGATGGCCTTCATAATAGCCGCGCTCATCGGCTTCGACTGCGGCACCGATGAGAGCGCCGGAAGCAGCGCCGATCGCCGCGCCGGCGGCAGCGCCACGCACATTGCCGGTGGCGGCAGCGCCGATGATCGCGCCCGTGGCTGCGCCGAAACCGGCGCCCTGCCCCGTAGGCGTGTCGCACGAGCTGAGAGCAAAAGCGCCGACCGCGAGCGTTGAAACAAGTAGGAAGCTATTCTTTTTCATAATAATTTGGTCTTAAACGATTCGAACCCTGAAGCTCAGACGGACGTTCCGCGAAGGCAATTCAAGAAAACTTCAGAAGTTTCGCCGCTATTCGGCCGGCCTTGTTCAACTTGCCGAGGCGATATTCTTTTTCGAAAACGCGAAAGCGATCTTTCTTCATTCGCGCCAGCAGGGCGCGATAAACGGAGGCCATTATTTCCGCCGCCACCATCGAGCGCCGATCCTCGCGCGGGAGCAAAGCGGCGGCCTGGGAAAAAAATTCCTCCGCCCGAGCCGCTTCAAATTGCATCAAATGAAGAAAGGAATCGTTCTGAACTCGCCGATGCAATGCTTCCTCGGAATAATCGAAGCGCGCCAAATCTTCGAGCGGCAGATAAATCCGCCCGTTGTTCAAATCCTTGCCGACATCACGAATGATGTTGGTGAGTTGAAGGGCCAGGCCAAGCTGAATGGCATAATCGCGGCAGCGCGGATTTCGATAGCCGAAAATTTCGATGCTGACGAGCCCGACTGCGCTGGCCACGCGATAGCAGTAGAGCCGCAATTCCTCGAAGGTTCGATAGCGCACCTCCTTCAAATCCATCTCTACGCCATCGAGAATTTCCTCCAGCATCGCGGAGGCGAGCGAATATTTCGCAAGCAAGGCGCGCAGGTCGGACGCGAGCGCCGGTTCGTCCGGCGTGTTTTCCCGCAGCCACTGTCGCCACCCGGCCAGGCGGCGCGTTTTTTCTTCCGCGCCCAGCTCAGTCGAGTCGGCAATGTCGTCGATCAAGCGGCAGAAAGCATAAAAGGTGGTGATGTCGCGCCGGCGTTCGCGGCCCAGCGCCACGAAGGCGAGCGCGAGATTCGATTTGCTTTGCTGAGTAATCTTGGCCGCGTTCACGATTTTGCGCGCAAGCTGCGCGAACTAAATTATCAATACTGGATCCATGTTTCCTGATTCGCCCGGGCGGTTTCGCATTGGCGAAATAAGCAAACCCAGGAGGCCAGGAGCCAACCAGTGACAAAACCGCGCAGACAAACGTAAAAAATTTTCCAAGTCACGAGAGCAACGATGCGATCGGCGATCGCGCCCCGCAGAGTCACATCCAGAACCGTCAAAATATAAAAATGCAGCGCGCCGATTAACAAAAACCAGCCGAAGCGCGAGGCGTTCCGCCGGATAAATTCGCGATGAGCGCGGATCGCGTCGCCTAAAGTTTCGTTGTGCAAGACCAGCGAAACTTGCACCGAGCAAAACAAAATGATCAGGCCGCTCATGATCACGCGTTCCAGCGGCAGATAATCGAGCACATCGGGCACCTCGCGAAAATAGGCCAGCAGCAAAGGCGCGCGCACGATGATGCTGCTGACGATGACGACGATGCCT
>DASXNS010000143.1:0-2414 GCA_036494865.1 Chthoniobacterales bacterium
GCGACAAAGCCAGGTCACCGCGATGGAAAGCAGCGTCTTCATTCCCAACACCGGCGTGAAACCAAAAAAAATGCCGATCGCGGAGCCGAGCGCGATCGAGTGCGGCGTGTCGGCCAGCGTCATCAAAGTCACATGATGCGCTGCCAGCCACTCCTTCACCCGCTTCCATGAATAGGGATGCGGATGCTCGCGACCGTCCGCTTTTTCCACCTGATCTTGCAGACGCGAATCCGCCATTGCCTTAGAATAACTCCGTTTGCCGCGGCCTGTCCGCAATCATTTGGCCGAGCGTGGCGCGCGTCCGGGCGGCGGCGTGTGGCGCGTAATCGAGCGCGTTGTTATTGAAAACAACGTGCACTTCCTGCGTCTCCTCCGCGAGGTGGCGCGCGCGCTCAGCTACCTCGCCGATTTCATCGTCGCTGTAATCGTAATTGAAACGCGCCGCTACTGTCTTGCCGGTCGTGTAAGCGCGAGCGTCACGCCCATGCAACCGGAGGTAAGCCAGCCGCGGATTTGTGATCGCATTCAAATCGGGGGGCATGATCGTGAAATGTTTCTCTGCCGGCGCATCCACCAGGACCAGGCTGGTCGAATGCGCACGCAAGAAGGCGAACGTCGCTTCCAATTGCTCGCCCTCCACCCAGTTTCGATTCCGCAGCTCCAGCGCGACGCGAAATGCGGAGAGCCCGCCTAACAAGTCCTCGAGCTCGTTCAGGCTCTGCCGCTTCGGCGAAAACGCCGGAGACATTTGCAAAAGGAGCGCGCCTAATTTCCCAGCGCCCTCCAGAATTTCGAGCGGCCGGCGCAGCGCTTCGATCATCGCCCTCTCCATTTCCGGCGTTAGTGCGACTTTGCCTTTCGAATCGGTCTTCGCGATCCGCTGCAAAGCGGGCGGCAATAGCTTCACGTTCGTGGAATGCCGCGAAAGCAATTGATGCAGCTTCACATCGAAAGTGAATTTCTCCGGCGTGCTGCGGCACCAGCGTTCCACCAAGCGCGCGTCCGGCACCGAATAAAATGTCGAATTTACCTCAACCATTTCGAACTGTTGCGCATACCAACCGAGCCGCTCGCCGGCCGGCATTTTTTTCGGATACCAATGCTCGACAAAGCCCGGATCAGACCAGCTGGCTGTCCCGACCAGAATTTTTCCCACCGCATTTTGTCTCGCCGATTTCCTTTTCAAGACGGTTTTTAGTTCGCTGAATAAAGTAACGCGCTTCGCTGCATTTGCAGTTGCGTTCGCGATTCGATGCGAGCATAGTCAGCCTCAAGACGCGGGGTGGAGCAGCCTGGTAGCTCGTCAGGCTCATAACCTGAAGGCCGCGGGTTCAAATCCCGCCCCCGCAACCAATGAAGATCCATGTGGGCTGGATCGATTGAAGCAAGATTGAAGCAAAATCCGGAAACGGTTTTCGAGATCAGGCCGTTTCGCGGCGGGTGGGAGTGTTTCGAAGCGCCGGGGGTTGAGCCGTACTACACGGGACCGAAGGCGAAACAGTTCGCGCTCGATTATGCGAAAGGTCGAACGGCGATGAGGAAGGGCGAGATTCGCGTTTTTAATTCCGCCGGCGTCATCGAAGAGACGATCTTATTCGACAACAGCGGGCAACAAGTTTCGGACGGGCGCGGATGCTAAAGAAAACCGGTAAAGACGAGGAAGTGATTGGAGTCGCAAAACCCGACGAAAGGCGACATTTTTACTGCTGCGAAACCTGCCGCGAGATGGTCGATAAGCGCGATCTCGATGCCGTGTTCTTTCACGAAACGGGTCACAAGCCGCGCCCCGACATTCAATACGGCGGTTCCGAGCGGTTAAACTGACCAGTCCAGACATCTGCTCACCGCAGACAGAACCAAGTCATCACGCCGGCTGCGAGTAATATACCGATCGGTAAGAGCGGTCCGCCGTTTCCGATGGTGGCGATCGGTTCGAGGATCTCGCGTTGGATGCCGGCGAATTGGAAGGCGGCCGTTCGGGGACGGCGAACAATGCAAAGCAAATGAAGGATGGCGCGGCCGGTGCGGAGTCTCGCGAGGGCCGCTCGATTCATTTGTTTTGGCCGATCGCGCTGGCAGCGGCCGCGGCTTTGTTGAGGCCGTAAAGCGTGCCGATAAAAAAACAGAGACCGGTGAAATCGGGCAAGGCGTGATTGTGCTCGACCAGGCGCGTGACCCAGACGAGCGAGAAGGCGATCAGGACCGCGGTCGCAACTCGGGAGAAGGATGGTTTGCCATCCGCTTCGGAAAAAAATCCTTTCACAAACGGAGCCAGAGAAACCCGAAGACGAGCGCGGGCGCACCGGCGGTGACGTACCATTTCCACGGCAGCGGAATGAAGAGGACGAGGTGAAGCTTCAAGATGAGAAGAAGAGTAAGAACCGCCGCGAGAGCGCAGAGAAAAAATTTCAGCT
>DASXNS010000144.1:0-6431 GCA_036494865.1 Chthoniobacterales bacterium
AGGAAAATTGTGCCGAGATTCGCTTCCTCGAAAAGCCCGCGCTTGTCCGAGACCGCGCCGGTGAACGCGCCCTTCTTGTGACCAAAGAGTTCCGACTCGAGCAAATTTTCCGGCAGAGCGCTGCAGTTGATCGCGACGAAGGGATGATGCTGCCGGTTGCTGTTGAAGTGCAGCCCGCGCGCGACCAATTCCTTGCCGGTCCCGCTTTCGCCTTGAATCAAAACTGTGCTGTCGGTGTCGGCCACCTTGTTGATCAAGTTATAAACGACCTGCATTTTCCGGCTGGTGCCGATGATGTTTTCGAACCGATAGCGATTCTTTAGCTCCTTGCGAAGATAAACATTTTCGCGCAATGCCGCTTGATAATCGAGCGCGCGCTGCACCGTCATTTGCAGCTCGTCGATCTTGAAGGGCTTGGTCACATAATCGTAGGCGCCCATCTTCATCGCCTCGACTGCAGTCTCGACCGACGCGTAAGCGGTGATCAAAATGACCGCTGTCTGGCGATGATGCTCGCGCACATGCCGGAGCACATCGAATCCCGTCATCGTTTCCATTTTGATGTCGGCGATGACCACTTGCGGCCCGATCGCGTCGAGTTGCTCGATTGCCTTCGGCGCGGAATTGAATGGGAAAACCTGATGCCCTTTTTCCCGGCAAAGCGTCACAATGACCTCCACCATCGCGGGCTCGTCGTCTATGATGATGATCTTAGCCATGCTCGCAGGGCGGAGAATATTTCAGAATTGAGAAAAGGAAAGTGGAAATGAGAATCACCTAACGACTTAAGCTGTTGGTTAGAACTTCGCCGTTGACCATCATCCATCGAATTTCCTGGTCGAACGCGACGATGCTGTCGAATGCATTCGCGAGTGAGCCACCGTACGGAAATGCAATTAAGTCCGCCTGAAATCCTGCGCGAATTTTCCCGAGCGAATGACTTTGGCTAATCGCGTCCGCGGCGCCGCTCGTCACCATCGCGACCAGATCGCGAGCCGCAATCGAAGGTTCCTTCCGCCGCAATTCGCGCATCTCGGAAAAAAGACTCAGGCTGGAATTGCTCGCCAGACTATCGGTCCCGAGGCAAACATTGAAGCCGAGCCCGCGCAGTTTTTGGAAGGCGAAGGGCGCGTGATTAAAGAACGAATGGCTCCGCGGGCAATGCACGATTTGAAATCGAGCCGCGTTGGAGAGAAGCGCGAAATCGCTTTCGGCAAGCTCGTTCAAATGAGCGATGATCCAATCCTTACCAACCGCCTGATTGCGGAGCAGGAACGAGAGCGGCGTTTCGTTTCCGCAATCTTCCATCGGCCGGCCGATGCGTTGCAAAAAATCGAAGAGCGGGCCGGCTGCACCGCGAAACATTCGCGCCTCCTCGCGCGATTCGGCCAGGTGCGTGGTCAGAAGCGTGGAATTTTTCTGCGATAACTGCGCGGCGTCGGAAAATAATTGCGCTGATGCGGTGTAAAGCGCATGTGGCGCGAGACCGAATCCGCCGAGCCATTCCGGATGCGTCTCGAACCAAAGATGGAGTTGGTGCCACAATTCCCGCGCCGATATGGGTGTGCGGATGTCGATCATTTCCGCGCACCACCACGTGCGCAGCGACGGTCTTTTCATTCGCATCAGCAACTGCGGAAACGCCTCCAGGTTTACCAGCGTCGTCGTTCCAAATTTTTCCGCCTCTGCGAAACCGGCCGCGATAGAGCTCAGGTAATCTTCTTCAGTCAAACCGGCCTTGATCGAGTTAATCGCGCGGATCCAACCAGTGAACGACGCCTGTGGCGCAATCGTCCCCCGCAGACATGTGTAATCAAGATGGCAGTGCGCGTTGATTAGTCCCGGAAGCAGAATCTGCTCGCCAAGATCGAGAACTTCGCCGCCGTGGCTTGCTCGCACCTCATCGAAAGAACTGACAGCGCTGATCTGATTTCCTACGATCGCGACCGCACCGTTATCGATCGGCTCGCCCTCCATCGGGACGACGACGCGCGCTCGGACAATTCTCACCGGGAAGGATGACTCTCCGACCCGCCTGTCGGACTCCGATCCGCTTTGACGACATTGCGCGCCGCGGTCACCAGCAGATTGCAAGCTTCCTGGCAAAGCAACGGAATCACCGGCTCCCCGCGTCCGGTCTGATCATATTGCGCTTGGAATTTTTCCCCCGGTAGATATGTCGAGGCCAGAGCGCCTTCTCGATCACGTGCCCAAAAAATCGTGCGAAGACATCCGCCATCAGAACGGCAAAAATTTCCGACGAGCACGTCGGCTTGCTCGTTACTAATAGTCGCCGCGAGACGATACATTCCGGTTTGACGCGCCAGCGTCTCGCACAACGGTGTCGTGACCAGAGCCTTCTCTTCCCAGGCCAGGAATGTGTCCAGCCGTCCCGGATAAAAAAGATCGAGCGCGATTCTCAACATCTTCTCGCTCTCGACCGTCAATCGCCAACCATGGCGGAGATTCGGCGCCGTTTTCAACGGACGATAATTTCCCGCGTCATCGAATCGGGCCAACTCGGCCGCATCTTCCGCGCGTGAATGGGACGCGAGATCATCACGCCCGACGTCATCCCGGTGCGTTAATGAAAATCCCACTTCGCTATTCTTCGCGATCGCGACCTCTCCGATGCGCGAGCGGCCAGCGGCCAGCCATTTTTTAAGCGCTCGTTCCGGGGCGGGAATTACTCGCTCCGGTACGCTCACTTCAATGCCCGCGCGACAAGGTAAGCACAGCGCTCGAGAAATTCGCGATCGTCATCGCCAAACGCATTCAGTCGGTCGCTCTCGACATCGATCAATCCGATCGTGCGTCCCGATTCCGTGATCACCGGCACGACGATTTCCGAAAGGGTGTTCTCAAACGTCGGCAGATAGCGCGGGTCTCTTCGCACATCCGCGACCATGATTGCCTCGCCCGATTCCAACGCCGCAGCGGCCAAACCTTGGGTGATCGGAAAACGAGGGTAGGCCGGTGGGCAGTCGCCGGTTCTGGCGACGATTACAAATTCACCGCGGATAATTTTATAAATCCCAACCCAGCGATAATTAGACGCGGCGCGAATCATCTCTGCCATTTCGCAAAGTTCCTCGGGTTCGCGCGCCCCGGCCAACACAAACGCGCCAAGCTCCTGGAGCGTTTTGCTGGTGGTTTCCATTTGGAACCGTAACTGCGTGTCGATAATTTACGAGGCCGATTGCAGCGCGCCCTTTCGAGCATCGAATGCCGTGGCTTGGTCGAGAATTATGTCCGCGAATTTCGGATCGGTGCCGATGGCCGCCGAATAATAAAGTGAACGGCCATGAAGCTGCTGGACGTTGCTGCGATCTCGAGCCGTGGAAAGAGCCGGCGCTGATTTTATTCCCAGCATCACAGGAATGTCTGCGTAGCTGTGTAAACCGTCAGAAATAAAAAACGGCACGACCACCACATTTTGCGTTTGAGTGAGCGCCAGCCAGTCCGAGACCAGCGGCGGCTCCTCCATATAAACATTCAGCACCGCCGCATAACGATTGAGAGCGCGAATATTTTCCGCCTGTTTCTTCGCGGCGACGGCGCTGTTATCGTTCAGCTCAGTGCCGTGCCCCACGATAAGCAGAGTCGTTTCTCTTTCTGAAATTCCGGGCGCGACGCCGATTGCGCGCTGCAACAACAACTCTGTCATCCTCGGATGATTGCCGACCGGAGCGCAGTAGTTCCAAGTCTGCCCGCTGGCGCGCACTGTTTCTTCTCCGGTCAATTCCAATTCCCGCGGAACCACCGTGCGGGTAAAGTAACCTTCGCTGATAAAATTCGGGACGACATAAACCTCGCGGATCTCCGAATCCCGAAAAAAGAAAAGCGCGTCACGCGGGCTCGGCTCTTCTTTCCAGAAACAGCAAGCGACCTCGGCGAAAATTTCGCGGCGGCGAATCTCCGCTGCGTGCATCAGGCTTGGAACGCTCGAATCCGGGTTCACAGTCGAGCCGTGGCCGACGATAAGAAGCGCGCTGGATCTTTTTGAGAGCACGAAGAAAACGTCCAACGCCCAACACCGAACGTCCAATATCGATTTCAGGCGAGCGCGACTTCGCTGTTTCCATTCGAGAGTCGGCGGTGAGCGTTCGGCGGTGGACGTTTTCTCCTTCTCTTATTAAGCTCATTGCCTGATGCGCTATCGCACTTACAAAAACACCGACCTCCGCGTGAGCGAAGTCGGCTTCGGTTTGTGGACGATCTCGACCGGTTGGTGGGGCCAATTCACCGAGGGCGAAGCGATCGCGCTCATGCACAAAGCATTCGACCTCGGCATCACGCTCTTCGATGCCGCAGATACTTACGGAAACGGTTTGAGCGAAGAATTAATTGCGAAGGCTTTTCCGAACCAGCGCGATGAGATCGTGATCGCAACGAAGGTCGGCTACGATTTTGTCACTCACGGTGAGACGCGCGGGCGGGGCCAGCGCGAAATACCGCAGGATTTTTCGCCTGAGGCCATCGTGCGCGCGACCGATGCGGCGCTTAAACGCATAAAAACGGATCGGATCGACCTGCTCCAATTACACAACATCCGGATGGAACAAGTCTACGATGATGCCGTTTGGACGACGCTCGAGAAATTAAAGACGAGCGGGAAAATTCGTTACTCGGGCATCGCGCTCGGGCCGGCCGTTGGTTGGCTTTACGAAGGGATCAACTGCATTTGCGAACGCGATCTCACGAGCGTGCAGCACATTTATAATATGCTCGAGCAATATCCCGGTCGCGCGATGCAGGATTCGGCGACCGAGGCCGGCAAAGACACGATGTTTCTCATCCGCGTCACGCATTCGTCCGGAATGCTCGAGGGAAAATACACGGCCGAAACCGTATTTCCGCCTAACGACCATCGGAACCATCGGCCACGCAGCTGGCTTCTTAACGGCGTGAAAAAAATCGATCGGCTTCGCTTTCTCGAAAATTCCGAACGCACACTTGGCCAGGCGGCGTTGCAATGGTTGCTCCAGGATGATCGGGTCGCTTCGACATTGCCGAATATTTACGAAGAAGCGCAGTTGATCGAATTTGCGAAAGCGCCCGATTGTCCGGCGCTCACGAACGACGACCTGGAAAAAATCGAAGCGCTTTACGCGGATAATTTCGGGCTTGAGCGGGAAGAAGCGAAATTCAAGGGAACAATGGAACTTCCAGCCGCGGCCGAAACGGCGACCGTTTAAAAAATCCCTGATACTCGCTTCTCATCCCGAGCCGCGCAGACGGCGAAAGACCTCGCAATTAATTGGTCCCTTTCGCGCTCCATCGCGCGTGATCCTGAGCGATAGCGTACTTGTTTTTCGATAGCGCACTTCGACCGTGAGGTCCTTTCCCGTCCGCGGCGCTCAGGATGACAAAAGCAGCGCGCCCGCTAATCCGATTGGTCTTCTTCCACTGGCTCGGCGCGTGGCGGCGTCGCGGGCGCTGGTTCCTTTCCGCGCCGGCGTTTCTGCCCGTTTCCGTATTCAGCGCCTTTGTAAATATCTTTCAAGATCGCTCCGATCATCGGCGCGGCCACTGTTCCGCCGTGCGCTTTGCTGCCAACATCTCCCTCGTAGAGCGCCGCGAACGCATATTGCGGATGGTCAGCCGGCACGAAACCCGCAAACCATGCCGCCGTCCGCTCCTTGTTTTTCGGCCCCCATTGCGCGGTCCCGGTCTTGCCTGCGACTTCCACGTTCTCGAGGCTTGCCTGGTGCGCCGTGCCTGACGGCGCGTTCACGGCGTCGATCATCGCCGTTCGCAATTGATCCATCGTATCGGGTGAAGCATCGAGTGTCTTTTTTGCCCGCGCCGGGAACGCGGTCACGATTTCGTTGCTCACGCTTTGCACCTGTTGAACGAGGCGCGTCTGATAAAAAGTGCCGCCGTTCCCGATGATCCCCATCGCCTGCGCCATTTGGAGCGGCGTGGCCTGCGTGTCTCCCTGACCAATCGAAAGATTTGCGATGTCGCCATTCAGCAATTTCCGGCCGTGCGTCGCTTTCATGTACTGGTCGTTAGGCAAACGGCCCTCCACCTCGCCCCGCAAAGGGATTCCACACTTCGCGCCGAACCCGAGCCGTTGCGCCCAATCGAGAATCGGCTCCGAACCGGTCTTGATTCCCACCTGGTAAAACCAGGTGTCGCACGATTCAGTCAGCGCCTGGACAAAATTGAGCTGGCCGCGATTCACCTTCTTCCAGTTGTGAAAAGTCAGGTTGCCGATTTGAATCGCCGGCACGCAATCGAATTCATCGTCGGACCGGACCGCGCCGCTTTCCAGCGCAGCGATGCCGACGGCAACTTTGAAAGTCGATCCAGGCGGATAGGAGGAACGGAATGCGCGCGGCAAAAGCGGGATGTCGGGATCATCCTGAAGCGCCTTGAATTTCTCCGCCGAGATCGTGGGCGTGAACGCGTTGGGATTGTAAGTG
>DASXNS010000145.1:0-4780 GCA_036494865.1 Chthoniobacterales bacterium
CCTTCACTTTTACGCGATGGACGATGCCTTTGCTGCGAAGAATATTGGCCGCTTCGCTAAAATAATCGCGCACGTCCGCCTGCTGCCGGATCCAATCGAGATAACGGCGAATTCCGGTCGCGAGATCCACTTGCGGCGCGTAACCGGCGGCGCGAATGCGTTCCGTTCCACTCGTTAGGTGGCGCATTTCTCCGGGACGAAATTCGCCGTTTATTTCCGGAGCGATGTGAATATCGAGCGCGTCGCAGACTTGCTCGGCTATTTTTCGAATGCTGACGCCGGCGCCGCTGCCGACGTTGACCGGCAAACCATCGAGCTGGTCGCTCTCCGCCGCGAGCAAATTCGCGCGCGCGATGTCTTCGACGAAGGAGAAATCTCGCGTTTGCTCTCCATCTTCGTAGAGAACAGGGGGAAGATTATTGAGAAGACGGGTGCAAAAAATAGCGATCACGCCGGTGTAAGGATTGAAGATCGATTGGCGCGGCCCGTAGGTGCAGGAGTAACGCAACGCCATCGTCGGGATTCCGATTTGTTTTCCCCAAAGCAAGGTCAACTTTTCCTGGTCGACTTTCGTTAGGCCATAGACGGTTTCACCGCCAACTGGCGCGCGCTCCGGCGTCGGCGCGCTTTGCGTGATTGCCTGGCAGATCGGGCAATGGACCGACCAATCGCCCGCTTGCAGTTGTTCGAGCGAACGAACTTCCGGAAAGACGAGGCCGTGCTTAGGACAAGTCGCCGCGCCTTCGCTGTAAACCGCTTGCGAAGAAGCGACGACAATTTTTTTAACGGGAAAATTTTCTTCGCGAATGAGCTCCAGCATCTGGGCCGTGCCGAAGCTGTTGACATGAACATATTTCGCGATCTCCGGCATGTAACCGCCGTAAGCGGCTTGATGAAAGACCACGTCGATCCCTCGCAGCGCCGAGGCCATCGTCTCGCGATCGCGCAGATCGCCCTGGATGAATTCGGTTTCGCTGGATATCCACGCCGGCTTGCCGTGGCGATGAGTTTGCGGCTCGAGATTATCGAGAATCCGCACGGTCCAGCCTTCGCGCCGCAACAAATCCGCGACGTGCGAACCGATCAGCCCCGCGCCGCCTGTAACGAGCGCGCGCTTCATTCGTTAGGCCAAATTCGATTTCGTCCTTCGCGTTCCAAGAGCGCACCGAGATAAGCGCGAGTCGCGGGCGCAGGAGACGCGTCGCCGTCGCTGTTCCCATTCGAGCCGAACAGTTCCTGGCAGAGCCTTCGCAGGGTCGCGCGGTCATCGATATCGTACCAGGTGGGCAGCCGGTGAATCTTTAATCCGATCTGGCGGGCGCGTTCGATGGTTTGATCCAAGACGTGCTCCGTGCTCCAGGAAATATTTTCAAAGAGCGAGGAATGCAGTTTTTTTAAACCGATCAAATAGTAGCCACCATCATCCGATGGTCCGATTACGACGGAGTCTTCGGCGCGCGCCAAAAAATTCGCCGCCTGACTGAAGGCGCTCGCTGGCAGGGTGGGACTGTCCGAATCGATCAAGCAGGCCGATTCGAAACCGAGCCGGAGAAGATCTTCCATCGCGAAAGCGAGTCTCTCGCCGAATGTTTCGCCGCGCTGCGGGACAAGCGCGAAACTCGCCGGCAAAATTTCTGCGTAGGAATCTTCCGCGCCGACCGGAGTGTAGACCGCGATTCCCCGCGCGGGTTGATCGTAACAACTCGCGGAAATCGCAGCAGCGGTATCGCGCAAAAAACAGATGTTGAGCGCTGCTGCTTCTTCCGGAGTGAGAGGCGGTGTGAGGCGCGTTTTCACTTTTCCAGCGCGAGGCGCTTTCGTCATGACACCGAGAGCGCAAAGAGACTCGCTCACCTGATCGGGCGAGTCCGGATCGAGAACGCGATGAGTCGTCTTCATGCAGCCGGCGGTGTGCGTTGGAACGCCGCGGCGTTTAGCCTTTTTCACAGAGAGCGTATTGATAACGCCCTTCCCGCCAAACTTTCATCTTCCGCCACGGCTGCGTCGCGAAAAGCCGTTTCATCTCCGATTCTGACAAAGTTCTGGCTTTGCTCGGTTCGCGATAACCATTTCGAAAATGAGTGAGCCCGGCCAGCACCCACATCGTGAAAAGAGGCAGCGACGCCCAGAATGCATAGCGCGGCTCCGCGATGAAACAGCGGCCGCCTGGTTTCAGAACGCGATGCATTTCCGCGACTGCGCGGGAGCGATCGGGCAGAACGGTGAAAAGACGAGACGCAATCAGGACATCAAAGGTGTTATCCGCATGCGACAAATCGAGAACGTTATCGCTCTCGAATCGGCAATTGCTCAGCTCCAGTCGCGCTGCTTTGTTTCGCGCCCACTCCAATTGCTTGGGAGAACTATCGATACCTACAATCGCCAGCTTCTCGAAGCGCGTGGCCAATCGGCACGAATAAAATCCCGGCCCGCAACCGAGCTCGATCAGTTTTTCCCCTGATGCAGGCGCGCGCTCTGGCCAGATTTCGCGAATCATTCGCTTGGTGTCATCGCGAAAAAGTTTTTCGCGGCAGAAAATGTAGAGCCAGGCAAAGTGCTCAAACAAACTATCGGGCGTAGCAGCCGGCGTTTTCTCCTTGATTTCTCGCGGCCCGCCGAATGACTCGGTGTTTACAGTGGGAGCGAGCGATGGAGGAAAAGCAGTTTTGGGCGGCATCAGAGTTGGCGGCGGGAAAAGTTTTAAACAATATCTTTAAGAATTAATTTCTAAAAGCGGCATTGTTCTTAATCATATCGCTGCGAATAAACGGATTGGTTTGGCAATTTCCCACTCTGGCGCGAAGCGCTTGGAAGGTTGTTGATAACACTGGCAGCGGCTCGTCACAAATCGGTTTGACGCAAAGCCGAATAAAACTGTTCGGCTTTATTCGAAGTTGTTGGCTTCTTGTTGAGCCATCATTTAACAACGCGAAATGCAGATTGCGAAGATTCTCTTCATCGGGCTGCTCCTGACGACCGGTCAAACTTTTGTGAAGGCAGAGGAGCCGTCGCTCTGGCAAATCCAGAAAATTCTCGCGCAAAAACGTTTCGTAGATCTCACTCACGCCTTCGCGCCCGGAATTCCGCACTGGCATGGTTTCTCCGACGAGAAGCGCGAGACGATTTATTGGTACGAAAAAGGACGGGGCACGATCGGCGACGGATTTTTTGCGGAGACTTTCACTCATGTGGGTCAGTGGGGGACGCATGTCGATCCGCCGGCGCATTTCGTCCGTGGCTTGCGAACTGTGGACCAGATTCCGTTGCAGGAAATGCTGTTGCCGTTGGTGGTGATCGACGTACACAAAGAGACGGCGCAAAATTCGGATTATACCCTCACGCTGGAACGGGTGAAAAAATGGGAGGCGGAACATGGTGCGATTCCGACGGGTGCATTCGTCGCGATGAGAACAGATTGGTCGAAGCGCTGGCCAGATGCAGCCGCGATGGAAAACAAAGACGCCAGCGGGGTCGCGCATTATCCCGGATGGACAAAGCCGGCCCTCAAATATCTTTACGAGCAACGCAAGATAACGGCCTCGGGCCACGAAACGACTGACACTGATCCAGGCGTGGCGGCATCGAAGGATGACGCTTCCCTCGAGACCTATGTGCTGAGCACAAATCATTATCAAATCGAGCTGCTGACGAATCTCGATCAGGTCCCGGAAACAGGTGCGCTGGTCATCGCGAGCTTTCCAAAACCGAAAGGCGGTTCGGGATTTCCAGCGCGCGTTTTTGCGATCTGTCCGCAGTAAGCAGAGAGCCGCCTGTGCGCGGCGGTTTGACCCGAGTGAGGGCCGACGTTAATCCCAACGCGAATGGATTTGCTCGATGAACTGCAGACGCGCGTGCTTTGCGGAGACGGAGCGATGGGGACTTTGCTGCTCGATGCGGGAATTCCGCTCGAACGCTGCTTCGAAGAACTTTGCGTGACGGAGCCGGAACGAATCGAGACTATTCACCGGCAATATATCTCGGCTGGCGCGCGAGTGATCGAGACGAATACGTTTGGCGCCAACGCGGTCCGGCTGGAACGATTTGGGTTTGAGAATCGCGTTGCGGAAATTAATCGCGCCGCAGCGCAAATCGCCAGCAAAGCAGCGCGAGGCAAAGCGGTTTACGTTGCGGGCAGCGTCGGGCCACTTGGAATCAGCGAAGAAGAAGCAGCGGCGCGTGGGATCGATCGCGCCCAATGTTTTCGCGAACAGATCAGCGCGCTTCTCGAGGGAGGTGCGCAATTAATTTTCTTCGAGACGTTCACGGACTTTCGGGAGATGGAAATTGCGGTGCAGGCCAAAAATGAAATTGGGGACTATCTGACGATTTGTTCTTTTGCCAGCGCAGCGGAAGGCCGGATTGCTTCAGCGATGTCGTTGGTGGAAGCCTTCGCGCGGCTGGAAGAACGCGGCGTAAAAATCGTAGGGGTGAATTGCATGAATGACCCGCCCGCCATGGTGCAGTTGCTGCAGCGGGTGCAGGCGGCACACCTGCTTTCTGCCTACGCGAGTGCCGGGTATCCGAAATACCACGACGGCCGTTTTATTTATCAGACTACGCCGGATTATTTTGCTCAGGCAGCGCGCGAAATGGTCTTGGAAGGAGCGCGCCTGATCGGAGGATGTTGCGGAACAAACCCAAGTCACGTCGCCGCCATCGCGGCTGCCATCTCAAATCTGCAGCCTGTTCGAAGTAAAACTCTGCGGTGATTTGCAGGGATTGAGCATGCCGATGTGTTGGGTGTGTGGTCGCTTATGGCGGACGGGAAGCTGAATTTTTG
>DASXNS010000146.1:0-9197 GCA_036494865.1 Chthoniobacterales bacterium
AGATGAAGATGACGCCTGCGGAAAGCGTGACTGCGGCGACGATCAATCCCGCCTACAGCTTGAACCGCGGCGATCAGATCGGGTCGCTGGAAGCGGGCAAGCGCGGGAATTTTTCGCTATTCGATTGCGAAGATTATCGCGAACTCGCCTATTACTTCGGCATTCCGCAAACGCATTCGGTTTTCATCGGAGGAGTGGAAGTTTTTCGGCGGTAGCACTGGCATATTTGCGCATCGGCTGGCGCGCCACTAACGTCGCTGCGCGAATGAAAGTGGAAGTGGAAAATCAGCCGCAAGGCGTCTCAACGTTGCGGATCGAATTGCCGCCGGAAGAGGTGCGGAAGGAATGGGACTCGATCGCGAACAATTACTCCCGTTACGCGCGCATCCCCGGATACCGCAAGGGAAAAGTGCCGCGGCAGGTGATCGAACGGAAGTTTCAGAAAGAAATCCAGGACGAACTGACGAAGGTGCTGGTGTCGAAGAGCTATCACGACGCGATCGCGCAAAAGCAGCTGCGGGTCGTTTCCCTGACTGATCTCGGCGAGGTGGAGTTCGGGAATGATCGCTCGATGCGTTTTCGCGCGACGGTGGTGACGGCGCCTGAATTCGAGCTCCCGGAATACAAAAATATTCCGGTGCAGTTGCCGGGAACGGAGGTGATTGAAGCGGAGATTGATGCAGCCATGGAGCGGCTCCGCGATCAGTCCGCCGATTTTGTGGACGCGGCGGATCGGGAGCTGGGGATGGGAGATTTTGCCGTGATCGATTTTATCGGAGCGATCGACGGCATGCCGATCGCGGAGATCGTGCCGGAGGCAAGCAAGAACCTGCATGGCGGAAAAAAATTCTGGCTCCATCTCGGACCGGAGAATTTTCTGCCGCAATTCTGCGAGCAAATCGTCGGGATGAAACGCGGCGATACCCGCAGCGTGCAGGTTTCATTTCCAGCGGAATTTCCTGTTCCGGAATTAGCGGGCAAGAAAGCTGACTACGCGGTAACGCTAAACGAAATCAAGGAGAAGGTGTTGCCGGCGCTGGACGACGCGTTCGCGGCGAAGCTGATCCCGGACAAGACGCTGGCCGATTTGCGCCACACGATCGAGCATAATCTCGAGCACGAGAAGGAACACGAAGTGGAGCGTGCCAAGGAGGCGCAAGTGGTGCGATTCCTGCAGGAGCACACCAGCTTCGATCTGCCGCCGAGTCTGTTGAAGAACGAGACGCGGCGGACGTTGAACGAACTGGTGCACCGTAATCGCGAGCGTGGGGTGCCGGATGAAATTCTGAAGACCAAGGAGAAGGAGCTGATCGAAGGCGCGGGCTCGGTCGCGGCGCACCGATTGAAAACGAACTTCATTCTTAATCGCATAGCCGAGCGGGAGAAGATTGAAGTTACGCCCGAGGAACTCGATGAGCGCATCCGGGAACAAGCGGCGCACTACAATATTTCGGTGGAGAAAATGCGCCAGCAATTCGATGAAAAAGGCCGTCTGGAAGCGCTGACGGAAGAGCTTTTGCTGGGCAAGACTCTTGATTTTCTGAAGGCAAATGTTATCGTCGAAACGACTCCAGCACCGGCGGCCGGCGCTCCGCTGGAATAAAATCATGACCGCAGCGAACAGAAATTTTTCTCAATCCGTCCTCATTCCGATGGTGGTGGAGCAGACCGGGCGTGGCGAACGCAGCTACGATATTTATTCCCGTCTGCTCAAAGACCGGATCGTTTTTATCGGCACGCCGATCGACGATCACATCGCGAACCTGGTCATCGCCCAGCTTCTTTTCCTGCAAATGGAAGACGGGAAAAAGGACATCAACATCTACATCAATTCGCCCGGCGGTTCGGTGACCGCGGGATTGGCGATCTACGACACGATGCAGTTCCTGACCTGCGACGTGACGACTTATTGTCTCGGAATGGCTGCGAGCATGGGCGCGGTCCTGCTTTGCGCCGGCACGAAAGGAAAACGCTTCGCGCTCCCGAATTCCGACATCATGATCCATCAGGTTTCCGGCGGCGCGCAGGGCCAGGCGAGCGACGTCGAGCGGCAGGTGGAATACATGTTCAAGCTCAAGAAGCGTCTGATCAAAATCATGGCGCAGCACACTGGCAAACCGGAAGACCAGGTTCGTCTGGATTCCGACCGCGATTATTACATGAGCGCGGCGGAGGCGAAGTCCTACGGCTTGGTGGACGAAGTGATCAAATCGCGCAAGGAAGCGAAGCTGTTGGATGGGACTGCGCCGGAGCGTTCGACCGCGATCGCGGAGGCCGCTTTGCCTCATAAAGTCGAGGAATAAGACCTGCTTTTAAGGCGGTAACATGGCCCGCGCTTCCAACCTCACGATGTGCTCCTTTTGTGGCAAAAGCCACGCCGAGGTGCGCAAACTCATCGCCGGTCCCGGTGTCTACATCTGCGATAGTTGTATTAACGTCTGCAAGAGCATCCTCGATAAGGAACTCAATGAGGACGCACGGCGGCAATCGTCCACCATTCGCGTTCCGAAGCCGGCCGATATTCGACACGCGCTTGATCAATACGTGATCGGTCAGGACATCGCGAAAAAGACGCTTTCGGTCGCGGTCCACAATCATTTCAAGCGCGTTCTGCAAAGCGCCGCGCCGGCTGATACGTCCGCTGCTTTTCAACCGGATCCATTCGCCGATGTCGAAATCGAGAAGAGCAACATTTTGTTGATCGGCCCGACGGGCTCAGGGAAAACGCTCCTCGCCAAAACGCTCGCGAAAATTCTCGACGTCCCCTTTTGCATCGCGGATGCCACGACGCTGACCGAAGCGGGCTACGTCGGCGAAGATGTGGAAAACATCATTCTCCGTTTGCTTCAGAATGCGGATTACGACGTGAAGCGCGCCGAAATCGGGATCGTTTACATTGACGAGATCGATAAGATCGGGCGCAAGACGGATAACGTTAGCATCACGCGAGATGTTTCCGGCGAAGGCGTGCAACAGGCGCTGCTGAAAATTCTCGAAGGCAGCACCTGCAACGTTCCGCCGCAAGGCGGGCGCAAACATCCGCACCAGGAATACATCCAGGTGAACACGGAGAAGATTCTCTTCATCTGTGGCGGCGCGTTTGTCGGGCTCGATAAAATTGTGCAGAAGCGGATCGGTCAACGGACGATGGGATTCAACAGCCCAACGCTCGAAGTGGAAGCGGCCCTGGCAAAAGAAGCCGTCCGTCACGTCGAGCCGGAAGATCTGCTCAGCTTCGGCATGATCCCGGAATTCATCGGACGGTTGCCGGTGTTGAGCGCCCTCGACGCGCTCACCGAAGAAGAGATGGTCGCGATTTTGACCGAAACCAAGAACGCGATGATCAAGCAGTACACGAAACTTTTTTCGATGGAAGGTGTGCGCTTAAGCGTGACAAAAGACGCGCTGAAAGCTCTTGCCGCTCAAGCGGTGACCAAGGGCACCGGCGCGCGCGCGTTGCGTTCGATGCTGGAGCGGATCATGCTCGAGATCATGTACGAAGTGCCGAGTCGCGAAGACATCGCCGAAGTCACGATCAATCGCGCCGTGGTCGACGGGAAAAAGCCGCCGCTCATTCGCAAGAAGCAGGATAAAGACGCGGCTTAAGCGGAGAGAAAAAAACGCGGAACGCCCAACGTCGAAGGCCGAATCTCGAACTGGAGAGCTCGCGTTTCGTTTAGCTCAAGTTTTTTTTGGCAACTCTCTGAGTTCGGCGTTGGACGTTGGGCATTGAGCGTTCGACGTTTTCTTCGATGCGCACAGTCGTCATCAACACCGGCACCGAGCTTCTCCTCGGCGATGTTCTCAACACGCATCTGAATTTCATCGCGCGGGCAATTTTCCCGCTCGGGCTCCGTGTCGATCGTCAGCTCACGGTTCCGGATGGTCCGGCGATTCGCGAAGCTCTCGCGGACGCGCTGGGGCAAGCCGAGGTGGTTTTTGTCACCGGTGGCCTGGGACCGACAACGGACGATATCACGCGCGAAGTCACCGCCGAACTTCTCGGATTGAAACTGCATCACGATGAGAGCGTGATGGCGGCGATAAGGGCACGCGCTGCCAGCCGCGGTTTTCGATTAACCGATCGCGTTGCGCGGCAAGCCCAAGTTCCGCGGGGTGCAATGGTTTTGCCCAACCATCACGGGAGCGCGCCGGGTTTGTATTTTGCGACGAAATCGGCGCATCTTTTTCTTTTGCCGGGTCCGCCGCGCGAACTTCAGCCGATGTTCACGGGTTCTGTGCTGCCGATTCTGCGCAAGGTTGCGCCGGATAAATCTCCAGCCGAACGGCGCAGCTATCACATCGCGGGCATGGGAGAATCGCTCCTGGAGAACGCTGTCGGCGAAAAGCTCCTCGCTATCGCAGGAATCGAGCTCGGTTACTGCGCGCGGCCAGGCGAAGTGGATTTGCGGATCATCGGTGAACCAGTGGCGCTGAAGCGAGCCGATGCAATCATACGTGCAGCTTTGGGCGCGGCGATTTTTTCTTGTAACGGCGAAAGCCTTCCGGAAGTCGTGGTAAGACTTTTGACCGAAAAAAAACAGACGCTCGCGGTTGCGGAATCGTGCACTGGTGGATTTCTCGCGCATCGTCTCACCAATGTCCCGGGCGCGTCCGCGGTTTTTCTGTCCGGCTATATCACTTATGCGAATGAAGCGAAGGTCGAAATGCTAAGCGTCGATCCGCGCATTATTTCGGAACATGGTGCGGTCAGCGAAGCCGTGGCGCGCGCGATGGCGGAAGGCGCGCGAAACAAAGCGAAGGCGGCGTTCGCGCTGGCGACCACAGGCATCGCAGGACCGGCCGGAGGCACGAAAGAAAAACCAGTCGGCACTGTTTTTGTTGCGTTGGCCGAGGGACAAAACGCGACCGAGGTAAAGCGGTTTCTATTTCCAGATGATCGGCAAACCTTCAAAGAATTGGCTACGCAAGCCTCGCTCGAAATGTTGCGCCGATCTTTGATCGCCTAAAGAACGAGCGTTCAGCGCCAGAAAAAATTACAGCTGCACGTTGACCGGTGTCCCGACCTTCACGTGTTGATAGAAAAGTTCGGCTGCTTGTGAAGGCATGCGAATGCAACCGTGCGAAGCGGGATAGCCGGGCAAAATCCCGACATGCATCCCCACGCCGTCCGGAGTTAAGCGCATGAACCATTTCATTTCCGCGCCGACGAAGTGAGTGCCGCTCGGAGCGGAATCGATGCGCGCGCTCACGCCGGCGCGGACCGTTCGCCCCTTCCCATCCTTGTAGTCGCCGTAAATGCTGGAGTGATGGCTTTTGTCTTTTTCCAAAACGCTGAAATTGCCGGTCGGCGACGAGTGACCTCGCTTGCCGGAGGAAATCGGGCTGTCGATCGCGATGAGATCGCCGTTCATCAGGTAAGCGCGCTGATTCGGAATCGAAACAACGATTCGCGCGTTATCCGGGCTCAGCTTTTCGAGCAGGGACGCGTTGATCGCGACCGGCGGCTGAGTTTTTATCAAATCGGATGCTTTGCGCATTGGTTGAGCGGGTGTGGGTGACGGCGAGGGTTTGGGGTTGCCGGGGTTTGCTTTCGCCTGACCTAATGGAGTCGGCGAAGCTGATGTCGAAATTCCCGGCCGAGGATGGCGCGCCTGACCAAAGGCGATACCGGAAAGAAAAAGAAAAATGGCGAGAGCGAACGGGAAGCGAAGAAATTGGGCGATCACGTCTTAGCTTTTCGCGTAAGTGTTAATGCGGCTGAGCCAGCCGGCCAGCCAGCGTTCTTCGTGACGCTCTGGCGGCGAATTGCGAACCCGAGTCGCAAGAGTTTTCTTCGCCGAATCGGCAAACTCTTTCACCGCATTCGCGCCATTGATTTCCCGCATTCCCTCGAGCACTTGAAGCAAACCCCAGCCTTGTCCTTCGTATCGCTCGGTCACAAGAACACCTTCTCCTTTGAAGTTCACGTAATCAACGAGAGCATAGGCGCCGCCAGGAGAATTCAGCACGCGCTCGAACTGCGCTTGAATCTGCGGACGCCCGGCCGTTGGCGCGCTCGCGAGCATTTTCGGAAGCGCTTGCTCCAAACGTTGGACGAGAAACTCGGCCTGCAGATGGACGGTGCTGGCAAGGAACTGCCTGAGTTCTTTCATCCGCGGCGTCTGGCTCGCTCGCTCAAATTCGGCGCGGGAATTCCATGGACAACTTCGCTTCGCCCGCGCGACCTCGGGAAGCGTTACGCCGCGCGCCGTAATAAAATCGATCAACTTCGGAAAGCTCTCATCAAACGGACCGCGCGCGTTCTCGGGATACCAAATGAAATGGCCGATGCCGAGGGAAGCGAAGTTCTCGCCCGCATTCCACGAAGTAAGGCCGGACAAAGTTCCATTGCATTCGTTCTGCCAGATTTTTTTCCCGATCCGGCGCGTCTCCTCCGCCGTAAGCTGGAGTGCCGCGATCGCATTCCAAAGGGAAAGAAAAAAAAGCGCCGTCAACGCGATCAGTTTTTGCCGCGCCCGCGCCCTTGACGGCCCGGCTTTATTCATTAGCATGGCAATTCCGGCGGCACTCTGATTCGAAATCGTCGTCGCGACCGCACCTATTTTTCTTATGAATCGTCTTCTTATTTGCATCGTCGCGCTTCTCGCCGCCTCCACAGGTTTCGCGCAGGAAAAAACTCCGCTCAAAGATCAAAAGGACAAGGTGAGCTACAGCATCGGGCTCGACATCGGCAACACCTTTAAAAAACAAAATATGGACCTTAATCCCGATGCGTTGTTTGCCGGCCTGAAGGATGCGCTCAACGGCAAGAAGCCTCTTCTAACTGAAGATCAAATCAAGGAAACGATGACCGCCTTCTCAAAGGAAATGACCGATAAGCAAGTGGCTGCGAGCAAGGAAGCCGCGGAAAAAAATGCGGCGGCCGGTGAAAAATTCCTGACGGAAAATAAAAGCAAGGACGGGGTCAAGACAACCGCGAGCGGGCTGCAATACAAAGTCTTAAAGGAAGGCAGCGGCGCTTCGCCTAAAGAAACCGACACGGTCGTGACCAATTATCGGGGCACGCTGATCGATGGCACCGAGTTCGACAGTTCTTACAAACGCGGCGAGCCGGCGTCGTTTCCGGTTAATCGCGTCATCAAAGGGTGGACCGAAGCGTTGCAGCTGATGAAGCCCGGCTCGAAGTACCAGCTTTTTATTCCGTCGAGTCTTGCTTATGGCGAACGAGGCGCGGGCCGCGAGATCGGTCCGAATTCGACCCTGATTTTTGAAGTGGAATTGCTGAGTGTAAAACCACCGGAAGCAGCGGCAGGCACTTCGCCGACGAAGCCGGGCACAACATCGGCTTCGCCCGCAGCCAAGCCCTCCCCGAAATAACGCCGGTCGCCGCGCGCGACCTTAACGTTCTTTCTCCGCCGTTTCCCAAGTCAGGCGCGGCGCGTCGCCCCACAAATCTTCCAAACTGTAGAAGGCGCGTTTTTCGTGATGGAAGACGTGCACGATCACTTGCAGGTAATCGATTACGAGCCACTGGCTCGCGGGAAATCCGTCCACCGAGACTGCGCGGATGCCGTATTCTTTTTTTAGCCGCTCCTCGATTTCGCCCGAAATTGCCTTGAGATGCGGCTCGGAGGTGGCGGAACAAATCACAAAAAAATCGGTGAAAGTCGAAATGCCGCGGAGATCGAGGAGCACGATTTCTTCCGCCTTCTTGTTCGCCGCCAGGTTGGCGCAAAGTTTCGCTAAATTTTCTGCGGTTATTTTTCGGGCTCCCGGTAAAGCTGGCGTTCGTGGATTATGTTCTCGACCGCCGCCGGTACGAGATAACGAATCGAACGCCCACTGGCAACCCTGTTTCTGATTTCCGTCGCGGAAATATCCAGATGCCGCTGGATCACAGGATAAGAATGGGTGGTTTCGATCCCGCTCCTCTCCAGCACGACGAATTGCACCATTTTCGAAAGCTCGTCGAAGCGATGCCACGTCCGCAGCCCGCTGACATTGTCCTCGCCGACCAAATAGAAAAACTCCGCGGCCTGCTCGCGAAGACGGAGCGCTTCCACGGTGTCGATCGAGTAAGAAGGCGGAGGCCGCTCCAGTTCCATTTCATCCAATTGGAATTTCGGCTCGCTCTCAATCGCGGCGCGCAACATTTCCACACGCGCGGCCGCTGCGCTTACTTTCCAGTCGAGTTTGTGGGGCGAGATTGCCGCCGGAACAAAAATCAATCGATCCAGCTGAAGTGCCTCGACTGTTTCACGCGCCAAAATCAAATGTCCGTGATGGATCGGATCGAATGTTCCGCCGAAAATGGCAACCCGTTTCAAAATATTGTCGCCCGGAAACAAATCGATGAGCGCGCACTGAAGCAGTGATTTTTGTTTCGCGCCGTGAACATGAAATTTAGGGTGAAGTTATGAAGAGCGATTCCCTGGGTCAACTGATCCTTACCGGCCTTCCCGGAGTGGAACTGGACGCGCCGACCGCGGCGCTGTTTCGCCGCGTCCAGCCGGGCGGCTTCATTCTGTTTGGCCGCAACATCAGAAGCGCGCCGCAGCTTCGAAAGCTGACCGATGATTTGCGCGATCTGAGCACGATCGAGCCGATTATCACAATCGACCAGGAAGGCGGCCGCGTCTCACGTCTGCGCCTGATCGGTAACGAACCGCCAAACGCGCAACAACTCCGCGAGCGGAACGATCCTGCACTCGTTAGGCAGCATGGGGAAATAACCGGCAGGCTTCTTCGCCTCTTCGGGTTCAATCTCGATCTTTGTCCCGTTCTCGACATTTCCTTTCACGATGAAGCCGATAATTCGCTGCGTGGCCGCTGTTACGGGACGACAGCGGAACAAGTCGTTAGGCTGGCCGGCGCATTCAACGATGGCATGCGCGGTGAGGGGGTTCTGAGCTGCGGCAAACATTTTCCCGGTTATTCCGCCGCCACGGTCGATGCGCATCATGATTTGCCGCGAATCGATCGCACCCGAGTCGAATTGGATAAGGAGGAGTTAGCGGTCTTTCGCGCTTTTACCGGACATCCGCACATGGTGGATAGCATGATGATTTGCCACGGTTGGTACCCGTCCTTCAACGCCGCCAGAACACCGGCATCTCTGTCGCGAGAGGTCGTGACGAATTTGTTGCGCGAGAACTTTCAATTCGATGGCCTCATCATGACCGACGATCTCGACATGGGCGCGATCCTGAACGAATACGGGCTGGAGGAAACCA
>DASXNS010000147.1:0-1684 GCA_036494865.1 Chthoniobacterales bacterium
GGAAGAGTAGGACTCGCGATGGCTGCGTGACAATGCTTTTTTTTGCGATTGAAAAGCTTTAGTTTCGATCAGCGCTTCCGATTGTCACCCGCCGGAAATTCCTTGCAGCGGCGTTGGCCCATTCTATCGTTTTGCGCAGTCCCGAGTGCGTCCGACTGGAAGCATCGGGACAATTTGTTGTCTTTATTTCCATGGCGAACACGATCCTGATTGGCGCGCAATGGGGCGATGAAGGAAAAGGAAAGATCATCGATGTCCTCACCGCGAAAGCGGACATCGTCGTCCGGAGCCAGGGCGGGAATAACGCCGGCCACACCGTCATCCACCGCGGCACGAAGTACATTCTTCATCTGATTCCCTCGGGAATTTTGCGGCCCGGAAAGGTCTGCGTGATCGGCAACGGCGTGGTCATCGATCCGATCGCGCTCGTGACCGAGATCGAGGGTTTGCGCAAGCTCGGTGTTCGGATCGGGAAAAATTTGCTGATCAGCAACTGCGCCCATCTGGTTTTGCCCTATCACCGTTCGCTCGATGAACAGCGCGAGCTGCGGAAGGGACACGTAAAAATCGGGACCACGAAGCGCGGGATCGGTCCGGCCTACGGCGATAAAGCGGCCCGGACCGGATTGCGAATGTCGGACCTGATCCAGCCGACTTTATTTTCAAAAAAGCTGGAGGCGAAGGTGCGGGAAAATAACAGAATTCTCGCAGCGCTGGGCGCGAAGGCCATCAACAACCGCGAAGTGAACGAACGATATCTCGAAGCTGGCCGAAAACTCCGGCCCTTCGTTTCCAATACCGTCGTCTATCTTCATCGCGCCTTGCAGCGCGGAAGGGAAATTTTGTTCGAGGGCGCGCAAGGCACATTTCTCGATATCGATCACGGCACTTATCCTTACGTTACTTCATCGAATACGACGGCGGGCGGCGCCTGCACCGGCTCGGGCGTGCCGCCGCATCGGATGGATTTGGTCCTCGGCGTGGTCAAAGCTTATACGACTCGCGTGGGCGAGGGCGCGCTGCCGACAGAAGACGCGGGCCTGACGAACATGCTCCATAAAATGGGCCGCGAATTTGGCGCGACGACCGGCCGGGCGCGACGTTGCGGCTGGTTTGACGCGGTTGCCGCGCGCTATGCGACCATGATCAACGGCATCGATCAGCTCGCTGTGACTAATCTCGATGGACTCGACACAGTCGATCCGATCCGCGTTTGCGTCGCTTATCGATTGAATGGAAAACGGCTCGATCTGCCGCCGTGCGATGCGGTCCAACTGGAAAACTGCGAGCCGCTTTACCAAGATTTTCCCGGCTGGAAAACCTCCACCCGAAAAGCGAAGAAGCTTTCCGAGTTGCCGCTCCGAGCAAGAAGTTACGTGAAGGCCTTGGCTGAATTAACTGGCGCGCCTTTGAAAATTGTTAGCGTGGGGCCGACACGCGGCGAAACGATTATTATTTAGATCGACATGGCAGCGATCAAGTCAATCCCGCGCCACATCGCGATCATCATGGACGGGAATGGCCGCTGGGCGCGCAGTCGCGGACTGCCGCGAATCAAAGGGCACGAAAAAGGCGCGGACGCGGTGCGCGCATGTGTGGAAGCGTGCGGCGAACTGAAGATCGAATTTCTGACGCTCTACGCTTTCTCTGCGGAAAACTGGCAGCGGCCCAAGAGTGAAGTCTT
>DASXNS010000148.1:0-3035 GCA_036494865.1 Chthoniobacterales bacterium
GCGCGGGAACATTTTCGCGAGCGAGATAATCTCGCGGATTCGTTTTAGTCTGGGTCGCGCACAGATCGGGTCGGACGCGAAATCCGTGCTCGACCCGGCCGATCGTAAATGGGAATGCGCCGCCGCCATGTGCGAAAGCGACCCGCAGCTTCGGAAACCGCTCGAATACGCCACCGAATATCATCGAGCAAATTGCGAGCGAAGTTTCAGCCGGCATCCCGACCAGCCAGGGCAGCCAGTATTTCGGCATACGGGCGCGGCCCAGCATGTCCCACGGATGAACGAAGATCGCGGCGCCGATTTGTTCCGCCGCGGCCCAAACAGAATCGAGGGACGCATCGTCCAGGTTTTGCGTTTCGTTGCGCGAAAGATGTGCGTTCGCATCGACGTGCGTTCCGATCTGCGCCCCTCGCAGGCCCAACTCGCGAACGGAGCGATCCAATTCCGCCGCCGCCCGATCCGGATCCTGGAGTGGGATAGTCGCCAGGCCCGCGAATTGGTTCGGATACTCGCCAACTATTTCGGCGATGTGATCGTTCAACCGTCGCGAAAGATCGAGCGCGTCGGCGGGTTTCGCCCAATAACTGAACATCACCGGCACGGTGGAAAGCACCTGCATGGAAATTTTCTCACGTTCGCATTCCTCGATCCGGCGCTGCGGATCCCAGACGTTATCGGTGATCTCGCGAAAGACGCGGTCGCCGATCATCATCCGCGCGCAACAGGGCTGGTAATGCTCCAGCCTAACGAACCCGCCGTAGCCGTATTTCGCGTCGAGATCCGGCCATTCGTGCGGAAGAATGTGGGTATGCAGGTCGATCTTCATAGCGACCCGGACGCCACCGCTAAAACGGCTTCACCGGCTCGGGCTTCGCGACTTTAGCGCCGCATTTCTTGCAAGTGCGCCGGGCGTCGTCGTTCCAGAAATCGAGCATGGCCTGACTGAAATGTTGGACTATGTCACCGCAGTCGAAATCGATGTCCTCCACCAGCGCCTCGCAATTCGGGCAATAAAAAATGACATGCTCTCTTTCTCCCGGCGGCCGGCGACGTTCCACCACGATGCCGATTGTGTCGGGCGGGCGCACCGGCGCGTGCGGGACGTTGGGCGGGATGAAAAACGTTTCACCTTCCCGGACGAGATGCTCCACGATGTGATCGCCCTCGCGGATGCGCACTTTGATGTCGCCTTTTAACTGGTAGAAATATTCTTCGGAATCGACCAGGTGAAAATCGTTCCGTGCGTTCGGGCCTTTGATGACCATCACGAAAAAGTCGCGTCCATCATAGAGGTAACGGTTGCTCACTGGGGGTTTGAACAGATGGCTGTTCGCCTCGATCCAGTTCGCGAGATTAACCGGCGGTTGCACGGCAGGCGTGGCGCGGCTCCTGGATGACGGTGCGGGAGGCTCAGCCAGATTAGCCATGAATGAGGTTATTTCCTTCTGAGCGCAGCGTCAAACCAAAGGCGGGAACGTCGAAATGGAAAGCGGTGATTAAGATGCGACTGGCTCACGGCCTCCGACCAAGTTCCTCCACGATCGCCTGTGCCGCTTTCGCACTGGCGCCCCGTTCCCCGAGCTTCTCGATGATCGCATCGAATTCCGAAATCATCCGTTCCCGCGCTGCGCTATCGCGGACGAGCTGCCAGACTGCTTTCGAGATCGCATCAGGGCGGGCTCGATGTTGGATGAACTCCGGAACAATCGACCGTCCCGCCAGCACGTTGGGCATCCCGAGATGCTCTGTCTTGATGAGAAGACGAGCCGCAAAATAAGTTGGCCACGAAACCTTGTAGACCAGCACGAAGGGCAAACGGAAATAGGCCGCTTCCAACGTCGCGGTGCCCGATGCGACCATCCCCGCAGTTGCCCGCTGCATCACAGCCGCGCTCTCCGAAGTGGCGATGCGAAACCGCTCCTGCATTGGTGAGGCTCTCAGAAGTTCCCGGATTTCCACCGCCAGCGACTCCGAGGCGGCAGCCACCTCGAATTGTATTTGCGGATCGAGCATCACGATTTCACGCGCCGCGTTCATCATGATCGGCAAATTTTTGCGCACTTCCCGAAGCCGGCTTCCGGGGAAAAGACCAATCAGATTCCGTTGCCGCTCTTCGCCGGTGCGCCGCGCGGCGAGGTTCTCGATCATCGGATGCCCGACGAAAATCGTGCGCAGACCGGATTGATTGTAGAGCTCCGCCTCGAAGGGAAAAATGCAAAGCATCAAATCGAGAAAGCGCGCCATCGGCCGGATTCGGCCGCGATTCCACGCCCACACTTGAGGGCTGATGTAATAAATGATTTTGATCGCCGGCGATTTTCGGCGGAGCGCGCGCGCCAGCCGCAAATTGAAACCGGGATAATCAATCAGCACGACGGCGTCGGGATTTATTTGCGCGATCTCCGCCAGCGCGCTTTGAAACTGCGCGCGAAAATATCCGTAGCGTTTCGCCACTTCCCAAAGCCCGACCACTGCCGCGCTCTCGATCCAGTTAATGAAACCGGCGCCGGCGATTGCATTCATTCGCGGTCCGCCGCGTCCGTGGAACTCGAAGTCCGGCGTGGAATCGCGGAGCGCGCGCAGGAGGGCGGCGCCGTGTTCATCGCCGCTCGCTTCGCCCGCGAGAAAATAGAGGCGTTTAGACACGCGGTGCGGAATCGATGCGCCGGGTGATTTCCACGGCCAGCTCCAGTGCGGCCGCAGCTTGAAAACCGGAGACCCTCGGCGCGCGACCGGTCTGCGCACATTCGATGAAAGAAGCCAGTTGGCGCTTGAGCGGCTCCTCACGCTCTATCTCGACCGCTTCGCGCGCGATCCCATTTGCCGAATGCCGGTAAATTTCACCAGTCTGATTTTGATAATCGAGCGAGAGATAGGCGTCCTCCTGGAAGACACGAATCTTGCGCATTTGCTCCGGACTTATCCGGCTCGAAGTGATGTTGGCGACGCAACCGTTTTCGAAACGCAGCCGCGCATTCGCGATATCCTCGCGGCGACTCAAGACCGCTACCCCGACCGCATCGATCGTCTGGACC